>JAVEEE010000473.1 GCA_030840615.1 Frankiaceae bacterium
TGGAACGGCATCGACGTCGAGGATCCGCAGGTGTTCCTGCGGCCTGGTCAGGTCGCTTACGTCGCGCAGGTGCCGCGGGTGCTGTCGGGGACGTTCGGCGACAACGTGCGGCTCGACCACCCGCGGACGATGGACCGGGCGATCGAGGACGCGCGGCTGGAGAGCGACATCGCCGACGCCGGCGGTTTCGACGCGATGGTCGGGCACCGCGGGGTGCGGTTGTCGGGTGGTCAGGTGCAGCGGCTGGCGTTCGCGCGGGCGCTGGCAACCGACGCCGAGCTGGTGCTCGCCGATGACGTGTCTTCGGCGTTGGATGCGCGGACCGAGGTCGAGCTGTGGGAGGCGCTACGCGCGCGTGGCACGACGGTGATCGCGGCGACGTCGAAGCAGGCCGCGTTGCGGCAGGCCGACGCGGTGCTCGTGCTGCTCGAGGGCCGGCTGGTCGCGCAGGGACCGTGGCGCGAACTCGCGCCGCAGTGGCAGCATCTCGCCGGCTGAGGGAATTCGCTGGGTCAGTCGCGCGCCGCGGGCAACAACGTCGATGTCAGGGTGTCGGCCAGCCAACGAGCGTGCTGGGCTTGGCTCCAGCCGAGCTCGTCACACAGCATGCGCGCGACATCGGGGCTGGTGACGGCCCACACGTGCTCCCCGGCCCGACGCGTGTCAAGCCGCAGCGGCCCGCGTGCCGCGATCCACTTGACGTAGACGCGCATGTTCTGCAGGCGGAACTGGTCCATCTGCTGAAAGACGCCCGCCATCTCGGGCTCGACCGCGGAAGCGGTCCGCAAGATCTCGAAGACCGGCCGGAGCCGGGTCGAGAGCGCGGCGATGAACTCGGCGAACATCTCGATCTGCTTGTGCTGGTCGCGTTCCGCCTTGATGGCCTGTGCGTCGGGGCGCTGCGTCACATTGGCGACCGCACCGTCCGGCACCAGCCGGGCGTCGATGAGGGCCGTCAACAGGCGCGGCTTGCTGCCGAAGACGGCGTGCACGGTGTCACGCGCGACGCCGGCGCCGTCGGCAACGTCCTTGATCGTGGTCCGCGCGTATCCCTGCTCCAGGAACAGCTCGGCTGCGGCATCGAGAATGCGCGAGCGGGTACGCGCGGCCTGCTCTTCCCGCACCGGCGATGTATACCTGCGCGGGCCCTTGACGGCAGCCATGGGTTCATCCTACATTTCGCCTGGTCATCCGACAGCGCGTCGGGTGAATAGCAAGGAGGCGCCATGGAGCTGCTGACCGCACCGCCTCCTGCGACTGCCATTGCGCGAATGCTCGCCATCGAAGGCGTCGAGGTTGCGCCGACAATGCTCGCGACTCAACAAGGGCCTGATCGTCATCTGGGGCCCGAGGCAGCCGGGGCGGTGCTGATCCTGCAGGCGACGTTCGCCGATGAGGAGCGAGCCGCCGCCTTCTGGGAATCAGCGGCGGGATTGATGGAGACGCTGGCGACTGCGCCTGGCTTCATCCGGCGTTACAACTTCACCGACGGGCCGCACTACACGCTGATCGCCCTGTGGCGCACTGCCGTCGATGCGCACGCGTTCTTCTCCTCCCCCGAGCACCAGGCCGCGATGGCCGGGCTCTTCCGCCACCGCTGGCAACACAGTCACTTCGCGGCCCTGTGGGAGATGACCACGCCGCGGCAACGTGTCATCTTCTGCCAGGAGTGCGACGGCGTGACGCCGGCGCGCGATCGCCAGTGCAGCGGTTGCGGCGCGGACCTGTTCGATCCCCACGCGAGCCCGGTCCGTGTCGACTGATGACCGTGCGGCCTTTCTCAGCGCCGTGCTTCCGGCCCATGTCGAGGCCGAACGCGCACTCCACACCGGCGATGCCACGCCGCGGCTGTCGACCTGGTCACACGCCGACCCGTTGACATTGTTCGGTGCCGGCGTCACCTACCGCACCGGCTGGGATGACGTACGGGGCGTCTTCGAGTGGCTCGCAACGACGTTCACCGCCTGCCACGACTATGACTTCGAGCTGCTCGCCGCCGATGCGGCCGGAGATCTGGGCTACACGGTCGGGATCGAGCGTTACCGGGCGACATCCGCAGCCGGCACCGAGATCCAGCGCACGCTGCGGGTCACTCACGTCTACCGTCGGGAGGCAGACAGGTGGCGCATCGTCCACCGCCACGGAGACCACGTGACCGTGGAGGCCTGATGTTTGCGTTACGGGCGGCGCGGCTCTTTGACGGCAACACCTTCGTGTCGGATGCCGTGGTCGTCATCGACGGGTCGAGGATCCAGGCGGTCGGGTCGGACGCGCCACCGGGCGTCGACGTCGAGGACCTGGGTGATGTCACGCTGATGCCTGGACTGATCGACACGCATCAGCACCTGTGCTTCGACGGAAGCGGCCCGCTGGAGGAGCAGGTGGGCGGCGTACCGGATGAGGCGTTGCTCGAGCGCGCGCGGGGCAACGCGCTACGAGCGCTGCTGGCCGGCATCACCACCATTCGCGATCTCGGCGACCGCGACTTCGTCACTCTCCCGCTCCGCGGCACTCCCGGTCTGCCCACGATCCTGGTCGCGGGTCCTCCGCTGACGAGAGATGCCGGACACTGCTGGTATCTCGGTGGCTGCTGCAACGGTCGCGAGGATCTTGTCGCCGCTGTGCATGAGCGGCACCGGCGCGGCTGCGACGTCGTAAAGATCATGGTCACCGGCGGCGCGCTGACGCCGGGCTTCGCCATGTGGGATTCGCAGTTCGACACCGACGACGTCGCAGCGGTCGTGGAGACCGCACATGAGCTGGGCCTGCCCGTCGCCGCGCACTGCCACGGGACCGACGGGATCGTCACAGCCGTCGAAGCGCGGGTGGACACGATCGAGCACTGCACCTTCTTCACAAGTGGCGCGCGATCCGAGCCGGATGCACGGGTGATCGAGGCCATCGCGCAAGCGGGTGTGAGGGTGTCAGCGACGTTGGGGAGACATCCCGAGCATCGGCCTCCGCCGGCGATCGAGGCGAACCTGCCGGTGGTGCTCGGCGCTTTTCGTCAGCTCCACGAGGCCGGCGGAGTGATCGTGGTCGGCACCGATGCGGGTGTCGGGCCGGCCAAGCCGCACGACATCCTTCCGCACGCGGCGAAGGATCTCGCCGAGATCGGCATCACCGGGACCGACATGCTCGCGACGCTCACTTCTCGCGCGGCGGCCGCGTGCGGTGTCGGCGACCGCAAGGGGCGGCTCGCCGCCGGCGCAGACGCTGACCTGCTTGCGGTGAGGGGCGATCCGGCACGTGAGCCCGCGGCGCTTCTCGACGTACACGGTGTGTGGCTCGCCGGCGCCTGGGTCCCGCGCTAGCAATCCACGCGCAACCGCGGGGTGCGAGTCAGTTCGCAACACGCGACCTCGGGTAGGTCTTTGTCATGACCATGACCAATGTGCTCGCGAGTCTCGCGGTCCACGATCTGTCCGCTGCCTCAGCCTGGTACGAGAGGCTGCTCGGACCCGGCAGCCGGCCGATGGCCGAGGTGATCGAATGGCAGCTGCCGAGCGGGGGTGGCCTTCAGGTCTACGAGCTGCCTGAGCGAGCGGGCACCGGGTCGTGCACGTTCATCGTGAGCGACATCGATGAGATCGCACAGAAGCTGCGGTCCTCTGGCCTGGCCGCAGACGCCGAGCCGGCGCACAACGATCTCGTCGAC
>JAVEEE010000478.1 GCA_030840615.1 Frankiaceae bacterium
AGTCGGCGGTGAGCTCAACGCGTTCACGGCCAAGGAATACACGTGCTACTACGCGCGGGTGCTCGACGTCGACCTGCCGCTCGCGGTTGATGTCATCTGCGACATGGTCACGTCGTCACTTCTGACGACGACAGATGTCGACAGCGAACGCGGGGTCATCCTCGAAGAGATCGCCATGCACGACGACGACCCGGGCGACGCGGTGCACGACGCGTTCGCTTCGACGGTGTGGCCGGAGACCGCGCTGGGCCGGCCGGTCCTCGGCACGGTCGACTCGATCGGCTCCTTGTCGCGCGCGTCGATCGCGGGTTACTACCGGCGCCGCTATCGGCCGGAGTCGCTCGTGGTGGCAGCGGCGGGCAACGTCGACCACGCATCGCTCGTCCGGCTGGTCAAGAAGGCGTTCGCCGACGTGCCGGCTGACGCCGATGCTCCACCCGGATCGCCGCGCGTCGGCGGTCGCTCGCCGCTCTTCAACCCGGGGACGGCGGTCGTACGACGACCGACCGAGCAGGCCAATCTCGTGCTGGGCACCAGCGGGCTCGACCGGCTGGATGATCGCCGGTTCGCCCTCGGGGTGCTCAACGCGGCGCTCGGCGGTGGCATGTCCTCGCGGCTGTTCCAGGAGGTGCGGGAGAAGCGCGGCCTCGCCTATTCGGTCTACTCGTTCACCTCGCACTACGCCGACACGGGTTTGTTCGGTGTCTATGCCGGCTGTCACCCGCAACGCGCCGTCGACGTGCTGGAGCTCTGTCGGGAGCAGCTGTCCCTCGCCGCGGCGACCGGCGTCACCGCCGAGGAGCTCGAGCGCGGCAAGGGGCAGATGCGTGGCGGTCTCGTCCTCGGCCTCGAAGACACTGGCTCGCGGATGAGCCGGCTCGGCAAAGCCGAGCTCGTCTACGGCGAGCTGATGACGATCGACGAGATCCTCGGCCACATCGACTCCGTCCAACTCGACGACGTGCAGGACGTCGCGGCAGACCTGCTGCGGTCGCCGTTGGCGCTCGCCGCCATCGGTCCGTTCGACGACGCCCGGGCACTCGCCGTGGCGGTGGCCTAGATGGCCGGCTCGCTGAAGGTCGGAGTCCTCGGTTCCCGCGGCCGGATGGGCGCCGAGGTCTGCCGCGCGGTCGAAGACACGCCGGGCATGGAGCTGGTTGCCGCCGTCGACACCGGTGACGACCGCGAGCAGCTGTCCGAGGCCCAGGTCGTCGTCGACTTCACCACCCCCGACGCCGTCATGAACAACATCGCGTGGTGCATCGACGCCGGCCTGCACGTCGTCGTCGGCACCACCGGCTTCGACAACGAGCGCCTCGACCAGGTACGTGCGACGTTGACCGATGCGCCGTCGCTCGGCGTGCTGGTCGCGCCCAACTTCGGCATCGGGGCCGTTTTGATGATGCGGTTCGCGGCCAGCGCGGCTCCCTACTTCGAGTCAGTGGAGATCATCGAGCTCCACCACGCCGGCAAGATCGACGCGCCGAGTGGCACCGCCCGCCGGACCGCCGAGCTCGTCTCTCGCGCGCGGGAGGGCAAGCCCTCGCCTGACGTCACGTCGCAGGAGATCAGCGGTGCCCGCGGCGCGTCCGTGTCCGGCGTACGCATCCATTCCGTGCGACTCGAGGGGCTTGTCGCGCACCAGGAAGTCCTCCTCGGCGGCCATGGCGAGGCGCTGACGATCCGGCACGACTCGCTCGCCCGCGAGTCGTTCATGCCCGGCGTGCTGCTCGGCGTCCGTTGGGTGACCGAGCATCCCGGCCTGACTGTCGGACTCGAGGCGGCGCTCGGCCTGGACTGAGCAGCCGGCGTGCAGTTGCCCGGCGGTCGTGTCAGGCTGCGGGCAACAATAGGCACCGGGGGGTGGCGACGTGGGATCCATCGTCGTGTGCGGTGGCAGCGTGATCGGGCTGTGCACCGCCATGTTGTTGGCTCGTGACGGTCACGACGTCACCGTTTTCGAAGGTGACCCGGCCGATGTGCCCGCGACGCCGGCGGCTGCTTGGGATTCCTGGGAGCGCCAGGGCGTGGCGCAGTTCCGTCAACCGCACAACCTCTTCCCGAGGTTCCGGCAGATCGCCGACGTGGACCTGCCGGAGCTGACCGAGCGGCTGGTCGCCGCGGGTTGTGTCTGGGAGAACCCGCTCGCCTCGTTGCCGCCGTCGATCACCGATCGCACTCCTCGCCCGGACGACGACAAGTTCAGGTTCGTGACGGGCCGCCGGCCGGTCGTCGAGGCTGTCATCGGCGCTGCGGCCCGCGACCAAGCTGGCGTCACGGTTCGGCGCGGAGTGCGGATCGCGGGCCTGCTTGCCGCGAACCGCGCTGATGACGGGCGACCCCGCGTGATCGGCGTACGCACGGTGGATGGTGAAGACATCCCGGCCGACCTCGTGATCGACGCGATGGGACGCCGTACACCGTCACTCGAGTGGTTGACCGCGCTCGGCGCGCCACCGCCGCAGGTCGAGTCCGAGGACTGCGGGTTTGCCTACTACACGCGTTACTTCCGCGGGCCGCAGCTGCCCGTGAAGGTGGGTCCGGTGCTGGCGCCGTTGGGAAGCTTCACGCTGCTCACGCTTGCAGGTGACAACGACACGTGGTCACTCACGCTTTTCGTCGCCACCGGCGACGCGCCGTTGAAGGCGTTCCGCGACCCCGAGTGCTTCAGCTCCGTCGTACGGGCGTGCCCGCTCTACGCACATTGGCTCGACGGAGAGCCGATCACCGACGTGCTCCCGATGGCCGGCATCCTCGACCGCTACCGACGGTTCGTGGTCGACGAGCGGCCGGTCGCAACCGGCTTCGCCGCGGTCGGTGACGCATGGGCGTGCACGAACCCGTCTGCCGGTCGCGGTATGAGTGTCGGGCTGGTGCACGCGCAGCTGCTGCGCGACGTGCTGCGGCAACACCCGGACGACCTGCTGTCCTTCGCCCATGCATGGGATGCCGAGACCGAGGAGAAGGTCGCGCCGTTCTACTGGAACCAGATCGCTGCTGACCGCCTGCGCATCGCAGAGATGCACGCGCTGCGGGACGGGCGCGAGCCGCCGCCACCCGACCCGGTCATCACGCGGTTGGGTCATGCCGCCGGTCGCGACCTCGACGTGTTCCGCGGAATGGTGGAGATGTTGACGTGCCTCGCGCTGCCGCAGGAGGTTTTCGCCCGCCCGGACATGGCTGCAAAGGTCGAGGCGTTCGGCTCCGACGTTCCGATGCAGCTCCCCGGCCCGGACCGGACCGAGCTCATGGACCTCCTCACCGCCTGACACTCGGCGAAGGACGGCCGAGGTACGGTCCGGCTGTGATCGATGTGAGCACGCTCGATCTGCCGGAGTTCGACCCGACCGACGTCACGCTGCACGGCGAGCGGTTCCACGAGGTGATGGCCGAGCTCGCCGAGACGTCGTGGATCGCGCGCGCGCCGCTCGGATACCTCACCCTCGATCGCGCCGCCGGGGAGTTCTTCCTGCGCAGCAAAAGCGCGACCTTCCCGGGCCAGCTGATCGCCGAGCTGTCCGGGGTCACAGACGGCCCGCTGCGCGAGGAGATCGACCACAACATCCTGCACCTCGACGGCGAGCGACACCGGCGGCTGCGCAACCTGCTCAACCCGTTCTTCACCCCCCGAGCGAGCGACCGCTGGCGACCGCTGATGCGCGAGCTCATCGAGAAGATCTACGCCGACATCGGCGGCGCCGGACGCTGCGACTTCGTCGAGGCGGTCGCCAAGCCCTACCCGTCACAGACCATTGCCGCGGTCATGGGTGCACCACTCGACGACGCGCCGCGACTGCACGAGTGGTCGCACTGGATGCAGAGTCAGTTCGACGGAGTCGCACTCCTCGAGCATCGTGACCGGATCGAGAAGGCCGTCACCGACTTCTACGAGTGGTGCGACGGCCTCATCGCGCGACGACGGTCCGACCCGGCCGACGACCTCATCTCCGTTCTCATCGCCGCAGAGGCCGAGGGTGACCGCCTCGACGACGGGGAGCTACGCAACCTGGTGCTCGACGTCCTCGCGGGCGGTGTCGACACGACGCACGCGCAGCTCGCGCACGCCGCGCGGCTGTTCGCCGAGCACCCCGATCAGTGGGCCCTGCTGGCAGAGCAGCCGGAGCTCGCAGCGGCTGCGGTCGAGGAGGTTCTTCGCCACGAGCCGGTGACGCCGATCACGGCACGCGTCCTGACGGCGGACGTCATCTACCGCGATTACGCCTTCCCGGCCGGCACCCTGATCCTCGTCGGCTCCTTCACCGGCAACCGCGACGGTGCCGGGGACCCGGCGTTCGACATCACCGCCGACCGCGGCAACGCGCGCCTCATGACGTTCGGCGCGGGGCTGCACTTCTGCGTGGGCGCCAACCTCGCCCGCGCCGAGCTGCAAGAGGCGTTGACGTTCCTCGCTCCGCGGATGCCCGGCCTGCGCCTCGACGGCGAGCCGCGTTTCGGCACGATCGCGGGCATCTACGGGCTCGGTGCGCTGCCGGTCGCCTGGGACGCCTGAGGGAAATCCGGTCGACACCGACCAGCCCGGCGCCGTACGGTCCGCTCAGTCGGTGTCGCCTCGCGTCGTGGGGTCGCGCCGTAGGAGAGAGGAGGTGGTCACGCATGCACGCCTACTCGCATGCTCTCGACCCGTCTCCTTCTCTCGAAAGGTCCTGGAGTGCACGCTGCACTGCAATCGCTGGGCTGGACTGAGGCCCTCGCAGCTTCGTTCGAGCCGTTCTCACAAACTCACACCCCGGCCCGTGTCAGCCGGGTCGACCGCGGCGCGGTCGACGTGCTGGCCGCCGGTGCCGACGAGACGTCGACGCCGCTGCGCGCCCGGATCCGTCCGAACGACGCAACCCCGGCCGTCGGTGACTGGGTGGCGCTCGCCGACGACACGGTCGGCCTCATCGTCGACCGCGTGCTTCCCCGTCGTACGGCGATCGAGCGCGCCGTGGTCTCCGGCCGTTCGGAGTCGCAGGTGCTCGCGGCCAACATCGACATCGTGCTCATTGCGGTGCCGGCGTTTCCCGAGCCGCGACCCGGGATGGTCGAGCGGATGATCGCGCTGGCGTGGGACAGCGGCGCGACTCCGGTGGTGGCCTTGACCAAGACCGACCTCACGCCCGATGCCGCCGGGGTCGCGGCCGACCTCATGGAGGCCGCGCCAGGGGTGGACGTGGTCGCGGTCAACGCTGTCGACGACGACGGGTTCGCGGCCCTGTCGCCCTACTTGCAGAACGGTCAGACGCTGTGCCTGCTCGGCCGGTCCGGCGCCGGCAAGTCCACGCTCGTCAACGCGCTGCTCGGCGCCGACGTGCTGGCGACCCAGGACATCCGGCGCGACGGCAAGGGACGGCACACGACCAGCCACCGTGAGCTCATCCCGCTCCCGGGTGGCGCGGTGCTGCTGGACACCCCCGGTCTGCGCGGCGCCGGCCTCTGGGTGAGCGACGAGGGACTCGACCGGGCCTTCGCCGATGTCGAGGAGCTGATCGCCCAGTGCCGGTTCGCGGACTGTCAGCACGAATCTGAGCCGGGCTGCGCGGTGCTGGCCGCGATCGGCGAGGGGCGGCTACCCGAGCGGCGGCTCGCCTCATGGCGGAAGCTGCAACGTGAGGCGCAGTGGATGGCGAGCCGGACCGACGCCCGGCTGAGGTCGGAGCAGCGCCGTGCCTGGAAGATGGTGCACAAGGAGGTACGCCGGTCCGGACGGATCCGCCCCTGACCCCTGACCCCTGCTCCGTGACCCCTGCTCCGTGACCCTGACTCCGTAACTTTGGGCCGTCGCGCTCGTTGACCTCGTGAGGCCGCGACCCAGGGAGTGCATTGATGTACGTCATCGGTTCCGATCGCATCCGTGTGACCGATGGGCGGGTCGAGCCGGCCGGTGACCGGCACGCCGTCGACGCGGACGGTCTCGCGGTGTGCCGGGACCGAGGCCCCGTCTACCTCTTCCCGGCGCTGGGCTGGTCGAGCCAGGACACCGCCGGTGCGGTCTGCGCCGTCTGCACCGGCGCCGTCGCAGCCCTCCGGACGCCGGCGACCGCGGCGGCATACCCCTCGGTCGACCTCGCCGGCCAGCTCCTCGAAGCCCAAGGTTCGTGACCGGTTCGTCCTAGAGTCGACCGGTCGGAGGGAACGCATGAGGCTGGGCCGCACAACACCTCTTGGTCGCACAGCACCTCTTGGCCGGAGAGTGTCGCTCGGCGTGATCGTCGTAGCGCTTGCCGCCGTCTCCGCGCCGGCCAGCCAGGCCGCCGGTGGCCGTCATTTCAGCAAGCCCGTGCACGTGGACCCGGCGAACCCCACCGGCGAGCCGTCGATGGCGGTTGCTCCGGACGGCACTGAATACATCGTGGCGCCGGACGGACCCGGCGCCCGAACCCCAGCCGCGCTCGGTGGGCAAGGCGTGGGCGGCAGCTTGATCTGGCGGTCCCGAGACCATGGCAGGACCTGGACACGGCTGGGCAGCTACGACGTACCGACCGGCGGCGGCGACAGTGACATCGCCATCGCTCCCGACGGGACGCTCTATGCCTCCGGGTTGAGCTATCTCGCGTGCTCGACCGTCTCGCGTAGCACCGACCACGGCGACACGTGGCTGCCGATGCCGCTGGCGGGCTGCGGCCGGCAGCCGCTGTCGAACGACCGGGAGTGGAACGCGACGTACGGTTCCGACACGGTCTACTCGGTCATCGGTGACACCACCAACACGCAGATCGACCTCATCCGCAGCCTCGTTGCCAGTCCGGTCGTGATCCCGTCGACGACGATCCAGCTGTCGCGCACACCCAACTACCAGTGGCCGGGAACGGTCGCGGTCGACCAGCGCAACGGGCGCACCTACGCGGTGTGGAACACCGTGGGCGCGCCCAACGACTGTGACCGCGCGCCGGGGGCCGGCAAGTGCGCTCCGCGCCAGGCCAGCACGAAGAAGCCCGACCTCGTCGAGATCTCCGTGCTCCCGGACGGAGCGACGATCGCGCCGAAGCCGCGAGTCGTCGCCCGCCGCGCGTTCGACACCTTCGACTCCTTCGTCGTCGTGACCGTCGACAAGGCCGGCGGGGTCTATGTCGTCTGGAACGAGCGGCACCCGAAGTCGAAGACGACCTGGTCGATGCTTGCCGCCTC
>JAVEEE010000002.1 GCA_030840615.1 Frankiaceae bacterium
CTCGTCCAACGCCATGAGCATCTTCGAGAACTACGACCTCATCGTCGACGGCACCGACAACTTCGCGACGCGTTACCTCGTGAACGACGCGTGTGTGCTGCTCGGCAAGCCCTACGTGTGGGGTTCCATCTATCGATTCGACGGCCAGGCCAGTGTGTTCTGGGCCGACTACGGCCCCTGCTATCGCTGCTTGTATCCGGAGCCCCCGCCCCCGGGCATGGTGCCTTCGTGTGCTGAAGGCGGCGTGCTCGGCGTGCTGTGCGCAAGCGTCGGCTCGATCCAGGTCACCGAGGCGATCAAGGTGATCACCGGCATCGGCGATCCCCTGGTCGGCCGGCTGATGATCTACGACGCGCTGGAGATGACCTACCGCTCGGTCAAGGTCCGCAAGGATCCGGAGTGCCCGCTCTGCGGGAAGAACCCGACGATCACCGAGCTCATCGACTACGAAGCGTTCTGTGGCACGGTCAGCGACGAGGCGCAGCGCGCGGCAGCGGGCTCCACGATCACCGCGGCAGAGCTCAAGGCTTTGATGGATTCCGGCGAGCGGTTCCTGCTCGTCGACGTACGCGAGCCTGCCGAGTGGGAGATCGTGCGGATCCCTGGCGCCGTACTGATCCCGAAGAACGACCTGCCGGGTCAGCTCGCCACGCTTCCGCAGGACCGCCCGGTGATCGCCTACTGCAAGACAGGGGTGCGGTCGGCCGAGTCGCTGGCGTTGCTCAAGAACGCCGGCTTCTCCGATGCCAAGCACCTTCAGGGCGGCGTGACCGCCTGGGCGACGCAAGTAGACCGCTCGCAACCCGTGTACTAACGCCGATCGCCGCTCGGGGCCGTCTAGGCTCGAAGGTGTGAGTCGGACCAGTCGTCGGTTATCACGTTGGCACCGGTTGATGGTGACCTGCGCAACCGTGATCTCGATCGTCGCGCTCACCGCCGTTGCCTGCGGCGAGGACGAGGGGTCCGATCGGTCGACGAGCAGGGCCCAGCTGGCTTCGACGCCGACGCCGAGCGTTTCGGCATCGGCTCGTGCACCGCGACCTCACCACCCGCAGTCGGCGCTCGGTGCCGATGCGGCGCTGCCGGGAATGCCACCCGTGGCAAGTCCCGGGAACATCTACGCCGATGCCGGCCCCAACATGCTGAGCACCGTTACGAAACACGTTCCCTACCGGATCTACGTGCCCAACAGCGAGGGCTCGTCCGTCGATGTCATCAACCCGCACACCATGCAGGTGATCCGGCAGTTCCGCACAGCCGAGAACCCGCAGCACGTCGTGCCGGCGTACGACATGAAGACCCTGTATGCGACGAACGACCGGGGCAACAGCCTCACTCCGATCAATCCACGGACGGCGCGGCGAGCCGGCCCGAACATCCCCGTCGCCGATCCCTACAACATGTACTTCACTCCCGACGGCAAGTTCGCCATCGTCGTGTCCGAGGCGCAGCAGCGTCTGTACTTCCGCGATCCGCACACCTTCGCGGTGAAGCACGTGGTGCGCGTGTCGTGCCCTGGCATCGACCACATCGACTTCTCGGCCAACGGCGGCTATCTCATCGCGACGTGTGAGTTCTCCAGCCGGCTCGTCAAGATCAATCTGCACACGCGCAAGGTGATGGGCTATCTACAGCTCCCGAGCGGCAGCCCGCAGGACATCAAGCTCGACCCGACCGGCCACGTCTTCTATGTGGCTGACCGTTACCGCGGCGGGGTGTGGCTGGTGCGTGCTTCGACGTTCAGGCAGTTCCGGTTCATCCACACCGGAAGCGACGCACACGGGCTCTATCCCAGTCGGGACGCTCGTGACCTCTACGTCACGAATCGTGGGTCAGGAAGCGTGTCGGTGATCGACTTCCGGTCGCGCAAGGTCGTGCACACCTGGCACATCCCCGGTGGAGGCAGCCCGGACATGGGCAACACGTCCCCCGACGGCAAGGTGCTCTGGCTCGCCGGCCGCTACAGCAGCATGGTCTACGCGATATCCACCAGGGACGGACACCTCATTCGCAAGATTGCCGTCGGCCAACAGCCGCACGGACTGTGCGTTTGGCCGCAACCCGGTCGCTTCTCCCTCGGACACACCGGCGTCACTCGTTGAGGGTGCGGCCCACCGGCGCATTGGTCGGGCTCGTCGCTGTCGTCGCCGTCTGCAGCACGGCGTGCAGCAAGGCGACGTCGGCCGGGCCGCACAGCGTCCCCACTCACACCGCTCCATCCGTCACCGGCTCGTCGACCGCCCGCACACCTGACGTCCGGCTGTCCGACGTTCGGCTCAGGGCACGACAAGTCGCGGTGCTGCCGGACGGTGTCTCGCGGACAGTGGCCGTCCGCCGCGGGCCGCGCATCATCATCCTGGGCGGGCTCGCCGCCGGTGACGTGACGACGTCACGTGTCGTGAGTTTGGACCTGGCGACACGACGTGCCTCGACGGTGGGTTCGCTGCGCGAGGCGGTGCACGACGCATCCGGTGCCCTGCTCAACGGCCGCGCGGTCGTGTTCGGGGGAGGCGCGGCGCAAGAAGTCAGCGACGTGCAGGCCTGGACGTCCGGCACGAGCGGGGTCGTCGGCCGGTTGTCGTCGGGCCGTTCGGACTCGGCGTCGGCCGTGCTCGATGGCGCGGCGTACGTCGTGGGCGGCTTCGACGGAACGGGGATGACGCGCGGGATCCTGGCCACGAACGACGGACGGCACTTCCGCGTTGCCGGCCATCTGAAGGTGGGTGTGCGCTACCCGGCGGTTGCCGCGGCCGCGGGGGCGATCTGGGTGGTCGGCGGACAGCTGGCCACGACGGCCAGCACCGCTGCGGGCGGGCAGTCCGACGCCATTCAGCGGTTCGACCCGGGCACGGGCCGGACGACGGTCGTTGGCCACCTTCCGAAGACCCTTGGTCATGCGATGGCCTTCGTCCTGGGTGGTCAGCTGTTTCTTGCCGGAGGTCGGCACGGCACGACGGCGACGGCGCGAATCTGGCGGATGGACGAGCGGACGGGCCAGGTGACAGCCGCGGGTCGGCTGCCGTTCGCGTTCTCCGATGCGGCCGCCGTGATCGTGGACGATCAGGCCTGGCTCATCGGTGGCGAGACCTCGGGTCCGACGGCGCCGCTGCGCACGGTTGTGGCGGTCGGCTATCGCGGCCTCAGTCCCTGAGTTCCGCCTATCCGTTCGCGGTGCCGAGCAGCGCGGTCTCCTCCTCGGGTGACAGCCCGATCCCCGGACGCGGGTGGTAGCTGCCGTCCGCGCGGGCCTTGCGCACCCAGTCGAGCGTGTCCCGCACGGTGTCCTCGATCGGACGCCAGGTGAACCCCGCGGTGCGGGCCCGACCGAGCCCGGCGCGCATCTTGGCCCACCAGTCCTCCGGCGCCGACAAGGGCAGCTCGTCCTTCGCCCCCACCCAGCGGACGGCGGGCAGCTCGACGTCGGCGGCCTCGGCAATCGACTGCAGCCACTCGGCGAATGTCGGCGCGGGCTCGGGTGCGGTGACGTGGAAGACCGCCACGGTCTTCTTCTCCACCTGGGCGACGGTGAACGCCGCGAGGTCGCGGCCGTCGACACCCTGCAGCGGCTGTTCAGCGTCCGGCCCGGCCATCGGCGTCCGGCCTTCCGCCACTCGTTCCACCCAGTAGGTGAAGCGATGGGTGGGGTCGTGCGGCCCGATGACGTAGCCGGGTCGGATGACGAGCAAGCGGTCGCCCGCAAGTTCTTGCGCGACCTGCTCGCACGCCACCTTGAGCTCGCCGTACTTCTCCATCACCAGCTCGTCGTCCCATGCCGGCTCGAGCAGCGGTGCGTCCTCGTCGAAACCGCTGTCGACATCGACCTGCCCATAGACCGAGATCGTCGAGACGAACGTGTAGTGGCCGCTGCCGGCGCCGAGGGTCTCGAGCAAGGTGCGGACCTGACGCGGCACGTAGGCGCACACGTCGACCGTCGCGTCCCAGGACCGGCCCTCGAGGGCGGACAGGTCACTGTCGCGGTCGCCCGTCAGGTGCTCGGCGGTCGGGAACGCGCCGGGGTCGGTCTTGCCGCGGTTGAACAAGGTGATGTCGTGGCCGCGGTCGATCGCGTGCTGCACGATGTGCCGGCCGACGAATGACGAACCACCGATGACGAGGATGCGCATGCCAGCGACATTATCCGTACTGTGCCTTCATGGGGCGCCCGTGCACCGCGACATGACCGCGTTCGCTCAGCGCGTACTCGACGCCGTCGATCGGATCCCGCGTGGGAAGGTGATGTCCTACGGCGACGTGGCCGAGTTCCTCGGTGCCGGGTCGGCCCGTGCGGTGGGTCGGGTCATGGCGACGTGGGGCAGCGAGGTCCCCTGGCACCGGGTGCTCAGGTCGGACGGCACGTGCGCGACGCACAAGGCCGATCGGCAGCTCGAGCTGCTCCGTCGCGAGAAGGTGCCACTTCGAGGTGGTCGTGTCGACATGACCACCGCGCGCTGGAACGGCCGCTGAAGTTCCGCCGGGAGGACTTCGGCGACGGGTGGCGAAGTCGGGCGCACCCAGCTGCCCTGTCGGAGCCTCGGAAGGACCTGCTCGTGAGCCGTCGTCGTCTCGTCATCGGTGGCGTCGTCGTCGCCGCCGTTCTCGGTGCCGTCGTACCGTCGTTCGCCCAGTCATTCGCACAGTCATCTGCACAGCAGCTGCCGGTCACCGTCCACACGGACACCCACAACGGCGTGGCCACGGGTGTCGACATCAACGGCCGGCCCGGTGTCGGTGCCGCGGTGACACCGGACGGCACGGCCTGCGTCGGGGTCAGTCTGCAGGTGCCGTTCTGCACGCCGCCCGTCATCGACACCGTCAACCAGTCCGTCTCGGTGAGTCAGCTCCCCGTGACCGTGCACAGCGACACGTCCAACGGCGTCTCTGTCGGTGTCGACGTGTTCGGTCAGCCGGGTGCCGGTGCCGGTGTGTCGCCCGACGGCAAGGTCTGCGCCGGCGTCAGCGAGCAGCTGCCGGTGTGCGTCGGGGGTGGTGGCATCCGCGCGGCCAGCGCGCAGCAGCCGCCGCTGCCTCCGGTCGTCGTCCGGCACGACGACAACGGCAGCGCGGTCGGTGTCGGTGACGTCGGCGTCGTCATCCGCAGTGACGGGTCGATCTGCCCGGTCGTCAGCACGCAGGACTGGATGTGCCTCCCGGGTAACTGACCAGCCGGGCGAACTGTCGGTGCGCCGTGGTCTGATCGACCGATGCCCGGCACCGCTTCCGCCTACCGGCTCGTCCGCACCGCGGTCGAGCCGGTTGTCGCGCCGACCCTCGACGCGTCGCAGCAGGCGGTCGTCGACCACGACGCCGGGCCGCTGCTCGTCCTGGCCGGCCCGGGCACCGGAAAGACGACGACTCTCGTCGAGACCGTGGTCGAGCGGGTCAACCGCGGCGCCGACCCCGACCAGGTCCTCGTCCTCACGTTCAGCCGCAAGGCCGCCGACGAGCTGCGGGAGCGCATCGCGACCCGGCTCGGCCGCACCGTCGCCGAGCCCGCGGCCTACACGTTCCACTCGTGGTGCTTCGCTCTGCTTCGCCTACACGCCGAACCCGGCCGGCTGCCCCGGCTGCTGTCCCAACCCGAACGGGACGTCAGAATCCGCGAGCTGCTCCGCGGTCACGCCGAAGGCGCGGGCGTCGTCAACTGGCCGGCTGACCTGCGCCCCGCGCTGCTGACGCGCGGGTTCGCTCGCGAGGTGGCGGCCCTGTTCGACCGGGCTCGGGAGCGCGGCCTCGACGGGTCCACGTTGCGGGCACTCGGTACGGCGCAGACCCGGCCGGCGTGGGCCGCCGCAGGCACTTTCCTCGACGAGTTCCTCGATGTCCTCGATGCGCGCCGCGAGGTCGACTACGCCGGACTCGTCGCGGCTGCCGGTGATCTGCTCACCCGGGCCGATGTCGTGTCCGCGACCCGAGCGCGCTACTCCGCCGTGTTCGTCGACGAATACCAGGACACCGATCCGTCGCAGGAACGCCTGCTGCAGGCACTGGCCGGTGGCGGGCGGGATCTTGTCGTCGTCGGTGATCCTGACCAGTCGATCTACGGCTTCCGTGGCGCCGAGGTCGCCAACATCCTCGAGTTCGCCGACCGGTTCCCGACCGCGGCCGGGCAGCCGGCCCCGGTGCTGAGCCTGCAGGTGTCGCGGCGTACCGGCGGTCCGCTGCTCGACTCGTCGCGGGCCGTCGCCGATCGGTTGCCCACACCGGGTCTCGCGGTCGAGGCGCGGGTCGCGCACCGGGCCTTGGCCTCGGCCGGCCCTGCGGCGGACGCTCCGTGGCTGCGGCTCTACCCGTCCCCGGCCGAGGAGGTCACCGGCATCGCCGATCTCTTGCGCCGTGCCCACCTCGAGGACAACGTGCCGTGGCGCGAGATAGCCGTGCTGGTGCGCTCCGGCACCCGGAGCCTGCCGGTGCTGCGCCGCGCGCTTGTCGCCGCCGGTGTCCCGGTCGCGGTCGCCGCCGACGACCTGCCGGTCGCACATGACCCGGCTGTCGCGCCGCTGCTCCTCGCGCTGCGCATCGCCGACGCCGGGCTCGGCACGATGACCGACGAGGATGCACGCCTGCTGCTCAGCTCCCCGCTGACGCGGGTGCGGCCCGCCGTGCTGCGCGCGCTCGGCCGACGGCTACGGGCACTCGCCCGGGCAGCCGACGTCGCCGTCCCCGCGTCGTCCGCGACGCTCCTGCGCGACGCGCTCGCCGATCCGACCGACCTCGCCACCGTCGACGACTGGATGGCCGGACCGGTGCGCCGCCTGCACGACGTGCTCGCAGCGGCACGCGACGTGATCACGGCCGGAGCTACGCCCGAAGAGGCCCTGTGGGTTCTCTGGCAGGACAGCGGCTGGGCGCGCCGCCTCACCCGGGACGCCGCGGGCAGCGGGGTGATCGCCCGCAACGCAGACCGCGACCTCGACGCGGTCGTTGCGCTGTTCGACGCCGCCGTGCGGTTGGAGGAGCGTGAACCCAAGGCGGGTGTTGCCACATTGCTTGACGAGCTCGGGATGCAGGACATTCCCGGTGCGGCCCAGGCGGAGCGGGCCGGCGCGCCGGACGCGGTGCGGCTGATGACGGCGCACCGATCCAAGGGCCTCGAGTGGGACCTCGTCGTCGTCGCGAGCCTGCAGGAGGACGTCTGGCCCGACCTGCGCCGCCGCGGCTCGCTGCTCGATGCCGACCGGGTTGATGTCGACGAGCCGCGTCCCGCGCAGACCGTGCAGTCACTTCTCACCGACGAGCGACGCCTTTTCTACGTCGCGATGACGCGCGCGCGCCGGCGGCTGGTGCTGACCGCTGTGCGCGCCCTCGACGAGTCGGGAGTGCAGCCGTCGCGGTTCTTCGACCACTTCGTCGAGGAGCTGCCTCCCACTCGACTCGCGGGCACCGACCTTCTCGCCCCGTCGTCGCTGGTCGCGCGGCTCCGCCGGGTGCTGCAGTCCGACGACGCGTCGGTTGCGGCCAAGGCCGTTGCAGCGCAGCGGCTGGCAGCGCTGGCGATGGCGTCGGCCGACGACGGTAGCCGGCTGATCCCTGTCGCCGACCCGGCCGCCTGGTGGGGGCTCGTCGACTGGACCGCCGGAGTGCGCGCCGTCGATGACCCGGAGCAGCCGCTCAACCTTTCCGGCTCCTCGGTCTCCGGCTACGAGACGTGCCCACTCAAGTGGTTCTTCGAGCAGCGGGTGCGGGCGCGCGGTGCCTCGACCGCGGCCCAGGGGTTCGGCACGGTGGTGCATGCCCTGGCACAGCTTGTCGCAGAGGACAAGCTGCCGCCGGACGCCGACGTGCTCGTCGAGCAGATGGACGAGGTCTGGTCGGCGCTCGGGTTCGAGGCGGCGTGGCAGCGCGACCGGGAGCGGGAAGCGGCCCGCGACGCGTTGCGGCGGCTGATCCGCTGGCTGTCGGCGCGTGCCGACCGGCAACCGCTGGCGAGCGAGGCGCAGTTCGAGGTTGTCGTGCCGGGGGTGCCAGGAGACGGAGTCGGTGACGTCGTGCTCCGCGGCGCGGCCGACCGGCTCGAGATCGACGACGACGGGCGGGTCCATGTCGTCGACTTCAAGACGAGCCGCTCGATGCCGTCGGTCGCCGAGGGCCGGCAGCATCCGCAGCTGGCGGTCTACCAGATCGCCGTACGGGAAGGCGCGTTCGCGGGCGTCACCGGCGACGATCCTCAGCTCGGGGGAGCCGAGCTGATCTTCCTGCGCAAGGAGATGAGCACCGGGTTGCCCGGGTCCCGCACGCAGGCCCCGTTGCCGCCCGAACGACCGACGTGGGCCGACGAGCTCCTCGAGCGGACCGCCGGCGGCGTCCGGGCCGAGCGGTTCCCGGCTCGACCCAACGACGGGTGCGACATCTGCGCGTTCCGATCGTCGTGCCCGGCGCAGGACGCCGGCGAGCAGGTCGTCCGATGACGCACCTCGCGCCGGACGCCAAAGGTCACTACCTGCGTGAGCTGCTCAAGACCGACTTCACCGATGAGCAGCTCGACGTCGTCACCGCAGGACTGTCGCCACAGCTTGTCGTTGCCGGCGCGGGGTCCGGCAAGACGACGGTGATGGCCGCGCGCGTCGTCCACGTCGTCGCGTTCCACGGCGTGCCGTCGGCCCAGGTGCTCGGGCTCACCTTCACCAACAAGGCGGCCGGTCAGCTGGCCTTGTCAGTACGCGCGGCCCTGCGCAAGCTGCGTCCGCTCAACGAGTCCGACGACACGCCAACCGTCGCGACCTACCACTCCTACGCCGCCGGCATCGTCCGTGACCACGCGCTGCGCATCGGTCGCGAACCGATGACGACACTGCTCAACGAGGCGGGGCGTTGGCAGCTCGCGATGCGCGTCGTGCGCAACGCGACGGGACCGTTCCGATGGCTGACGTGGCAACCGCCCTACATGGCGACCAGCCTGCTCGCGCTCGACGGTGAGATGGCCGAGCATCTCGTCGACGCCGACGTCGTACGCGCTTTCGACGGGACGTTCGCAGCGCAGATCGGCGCCCTATCCAAGCGAACCAACCGCTTGACTGCCTGCGCAGAGGCCGCACAAGCACGCGACGAGCTGCTCGGACTGGTCGAGGCTTACCGCGCCGAGAAGCAGCGGCTCGACCTCATCGACTACGGCGACCAGGTCGCGCTCGCCGCCGACATCGCTCGGCGCTCCGACGAGGTCTGCGCGATCGAGCGGGAACGCTTCGCGGTCGTGCTGCTCGACGAATATCAGGACACCGGGGTCGCGCAGCGGACCCTGCTGGCCCGGCTGTTCGGCGCCGATCACTCGGTGACGTCGGTGGGTGACCCCAACCAGGCGATCTATGGCTGGCGCGGCGCCTCGGTCGGCAACCTGCTGCGGTTCCGCGACCACTTCGGCGGCGTCGGGCCCGCGCTGCCGCTGATGACCAGCTTCCGCTGCGGCGGGCGCATCCTCGACGCTGCCAACGCGCTGGCCCTGCCGCTGCTCTCCTCGGCCGGCGCCAACCGGCGACCGCACGTCGAGGTGCCGCCGCTTGCCGCCCCGACCGGTTGCGAGGAGGACGGGGAGATCCGGGTCGCGCTGCTCGACCGCGTCGACCAGGAGGCGCACTGGGTCGCCGACCAGATCGCCACGGCTGTCCACGACGAGGACATCGCTCCCGGCAAGATCGCCGTGCTCTGCCGGCGCCGGGTCGACTTCCCGCTGCTGCACCGTGCCCTCGTCGGCCGCGGCGTCCCGGTCGAGGTCGTGGGTCTCGGTGGCCTGCTCGAGATGCCGGAGGTGGCCGACCTAGTCGCCGTCCTTCGGGTGCTCGTCGAGCCCACCGCCAACGCCGCGCTGCTGCGGCTGCTGACCGGGCCGCGCTGGCGGATCGGGCCGCGCGACCTCGCCGCCCTGGGTCTGCGCGCCAAGCGTCTCGCCGCGGTCGAGCGGGCCGAAAACAACGGCGACGACGTCCGTACGGCGCTACGCAAGGCGACCGAGTCGGTCGACACGGTTGAGGTCGCCGCGTTGCTCGACGCGATGGACACCCTGGACGGCGAGACGACTGACGTGTCGGCCGAGGCGCTCGCCCGGCTGCTGACCCTGCGCACCGAGCTCAACGAGATTCGCGCCTCGCTCGGGCAGCCCATCGTCGAGGTCGCCGCCGAGGTCGTCCGGCGAACCGGTCTCGACGTCGAGCTCGAAGCCGAGACTCGCGACGTCGCCGCCGCGCGTGCGGCCAACCTCGCTGCGTTCCTCGACCACGCCGCCCAGTTCACCGGACTGGAGGGAGAGAGCGACCTCGCGTCGTTCCTCGCGTGGCTCGACGCGGCTGTCGCGGCCGAGTCCGGCCTGGACGTCGGCGGCGTGTCCGACGCCGACACCGTCAAGCTGCTCACGGTGCACAAGGCCAAGGGTTTGGAGTGGGACGTCGTCGCCGTACCCGGCCTCACCGACAAGGTCTTCCCGAGCGCCCGCGGCCGGTCGCGGTGGACGTCGGCCGCCGCGGTGCTGCCCTACCCGTGCCGGGGCGACGAGGCCGACCTGCCGCGGCTCGGCGGCCTGACGACGAAGGACCTCGACGCGTTCAAGGACGAGTGCATCGCGGACGACGCAGACGAGGAACGTCGCCTCGGCTACGTCGCTGTCACACGCGCGCGGCACCGCCTGCTCGCGAGTGGCTACTGGTGGGGAGCGACGCGACAGCAGCCGATGGGCCCGTCTCAGCTCCTGACCGAGCTGCAGGCGCTGGCCGGCGCCGGTCTCGGCAGCGTCGTGACGTGGGCCGATCCGCCGGACGACGCGGCCAACCCGGTCGCAGCCGAGTCGATCGGTGACACTTCCTGGCCTCCGTCCTTCGATGGGGCAGCACTCGAGCGGAGGCGGGCGGCCGCGGAGCAGGTGAGCCGGGCGATGGCAGCCGGCATCGTCGAGCAGGCGTCGGCCGAGCTGACAGCCGCCGAGCGGGTCGAGGTCGAGCGGTGGGACGAGGAGTCCCGGCTGCTGCTCGACGAGCTGCGTCGCCGGCGCGTCGCAGTCCGGGAGGTGCCGCTGCCGCGCCGGCTGACCGCCAGCCAGGTGGTGGTGCTGGCGCACGACCCGGACGAGCTCGCGATGATGCTCGCCCGGCCGATGCCGCAACGTCCGCAGCCACAGGCACGGCGCGGATCGCGGTTCCACAAATGG
>JAVEEE010000064.1 GCA_030840615.1 Frankiaceae bacterium
GCTCGGGTGACCACCCAGCCGCCGACCGTCGACCGCTCGAACGACTGCGGGTAGAACCGGGCGGTCAGTCCGTGGTCGCGGAGCTCGTCCTCGAGTCGCGGCCCGGGCGTGCCCCCGCCCACCCGCACGGCTCGCGAGACCGGGTCGACCTCGCGCACCCCGGCGAGGCCGGATACGTCGAGGGACACCACGCCGGACCACCGGTCGCCGACGGCCGGCTCGACACCTCCGACGACGCTGGTGCCGCCGCTGTAGGGAACGAGGGCCACGGCGTTGTCGCCGCACCAGTCGAGCACCGCGCTCACCTCGGCCTCGGTGCGTGGCCGCAGAACCGTGTCGGGCACGTGGTCGAGCTGACCGCGGATGCCGCGGACGATGTCGACGTAGGACCGGCCGAGGGCATGGGCGGCTCGGTCGAGCGGCTCAGCAGACGAGAGCTCCCGCAGCGAGGCAGGCAGCCGGCCGGTGACGAGGTCGGCGGGCAGCTCGGCCAAGGGGGCCGGCTGCTCCGGGGGTTGAACGGGCAGGCCGAGGTGGCCGGCGACGAGCGGGGCGAGGGCCTCCAGATCGGCCGGCTTGGGCGCGGCCGCCGGATCCCGCGACCAGCCCCAGACCGGATAGGTGGACAAGGTCACGACCCGGCGTCCGGGCGGTCAAGTGCGAGGCTGAGCCGGGTGACCGCAGACGCCTGGGCCAGCGCTGCCGCCTGGCCGCTGGTGACGGCGACGACGACCAGGCCACCCCCGTCGCCGGCTGCGTTGTCCCGGCCCGGGACGGCGAGCACCCGCACCGCCGTCGCGACCGTCGTCGGACGGCTCGGCCCGCCGGCCGTCGGGTCGGCCACAGCAAGTACGTCGATGCGGTCACCCGGATGCACCAGCGCCGCCGCCGCCGAACCGTCGGCCACTCGTATCGGCACGGCGACCAGGCCCGGCTCCGGCAGCGCCGCCAGCAAGGACGGCTCGAGCAGTCGCACGTCGGTCAGCGGTTCGCCTCGGCGCATCGGCGCAGCGAGGAGTCGGCCGGCCACCTGCGCACCCGCACGCAGCGCTCCGGCGGGCACGGCCGCGATCGGAAGCGCCACGCGAGTGAGGTCGGCGGGGTCGAGCGGGCGGCCACCGGTCAGGTCACGTGCCGCGGCCCAGACGAGCACGGTCCGTGCCGGCGCCGGGGTGACCACCCGCAAGGCGGCCATGACTGCAACTGCGAGCAGTGCCGCCGCGACCAGGCGCCGTCGGCCGCCCAACGCCGCGGTCAACCGGCGGATCGCATCGCGTCCGGACGTCTCGTCCACGCCTCACCCCCTGACACCGGGGTCGCTGAATCCCGGCGGGCCGGCTGCCGACCCTAGTCGCCGAGAACGCCGGTCAACTGCTGTGCGGAGAGGTCTGTGGATCGCCTCAGGCGACCCGATCGCCGGATGCACCGGTCGCCGGGCCGGAGCCCTTGCCGGAGCCGCCCCCGTCGGAGCCCGAGCCGGCGCTCGACGACGACGACCCAGCCGAGGGCGCGCCGGCCCCGCCGTCCTTGGCCCCGCCGTCCTTCGCGGGCCCGTCCTTGGCGGGCTGGGCGGCTTCGCCGCTCTTGCCGCCGTCTGGCTTGCCGCCGTCTGGCTTGCCGCCGTCCGGCTTGCCGGCTTCCGGGCTGCCGGTCTTCGACGCCGACTTCGCGCGGCTGTCCGTCTTGTAGAAGCCGGAGCCCTTGAAGACGACGCCGACGGCGGAGAACACCTTGCGCAGGGGGCCGGAGCATTTCGGGCAGACCGTCAGCGGCTCGTCGGTGAACTTCTGCACGGCCTCCAGCTCTTCGCCGCAGCTGGTGCAGGCGTACTGGTAGGTCGGCATCGGTCCTCCTTCGGCGCGCAGGCTCGCCCGGCGTCGATTCCTGGGCAGTCCCAGGTTCTGGCACTCAGGGCTGTCGACTGCTAATGATGCCCTGCCGGGGGGCCAACCGCCAACAACGCGCTCAGCAACCGGCGCCGGCCAAGCGGCTCAGCAGGCCCCGACCGCGGCCAGCAACGGCGCCATGTCGCCCGACTTGAGCACCGTGGCGTCCGCTCCGAGCTCGCCGGCAAGCTGGAGGTGCGTCGGGGATGCGGAGTAGGCGACGACGCACGGGCGGTCCGAGTCGGAGCATCCGGTCAGCGCGCGGAGGACGTCGGCACCGGTCGTGCCCGGCATCATCATGTCGAGGACCAGCACGTCCGGACGGAACTCGCGCATGACGGCGAGCGCAGTCGAACCGTCGGCCGCCTCGCCGACGATCTGGTGACCTTCGATCTCCAGATTGAGTCGTAGGAGTGTCCGCACCGCGTCGTCGTCGTCCGCGAGTACTACCTCTGCCATGCCCACCTCCGAGGAACCACCGTACGACGGGAGCCCGTCGAGGGCAGCCGAAAGCAGCGGGTCAGCCCGTCGGTGGGAGGACGAAGTGGTAGCCGATTCGGGGCAGTCGGTGCAGCAGCACCCTTAACGCCGCGATGGTCTGGGACCGGTTGCCGCCGCCGTCGTGCATGAGGATCACACCGCCGGGGCGCAGCTCCGCATAGACGGTCCGCAGGATCGAGTGCCGGCCGGGCCGGCTCCAGTCCCTCGGGTCCACCGTCCACTTCAGGGACGTCATCCCCTGCTTTCGCGCCAGCCGCTCGAGGGTCGGTGACCAGTTGCCGCCGGGAGCACGGAAGAACGTCGGAGCCACCCCGTGCGTGGCGCGGATGATTGCGCGCGCGCCTCGGTGGATGTCCAGCCCGATCTGGGCTTTGGGCCGTTTGCGCAGATCGAGGTCGTGGTCCCAGGTGTGGTCGCACAACGCGTGGCCGGCCCTCGCGATCGCCCGGACCAGGCGTGGGTGCGCCGCGGCCTGCCTCCCGATCAGGCAGAAGGTGGCCTTCACGTGGTGCCGGGCAAGCATCTTCAACACCTGCGGGGTCCAGCCGAGCGCCGGCCCATCGTCGAACGTGAGCGCGACAGCGCCCGGCCGAACGAGATGGCCGACGGTCGGCCGGCGAAGCACCCGGCTCGCCACGACCTCGTGCGAGAGCGAGCCTCGGGTGACACGCATGATGCCCGGCCGGCCGCCGACGTAGAGCGCTGAAGGGACTGCCGGACCAATGCGCAGAACGACCGTTTCCGTGGGCTCGACCCGATCTTGCCCGGCCTCGACGAGCACCGCGTCCCCTGCCGTCACAGGGCTGGTGAGCGTCGCCGGTTGGCGGTCGACGTAGATCCGGCCGGGGCGGCCGTCGCCACCGAGGCGGCGGTGCTGTACCACGGACAGGTAGTGGCCGGGCTGAAGCGTGATGCCGGCGGCCTGCAGCGCCGATGCCACGGTGTCATTGTCGAACGCCGGGACCGGGGAGCCGTTGACGGTCAGGGCTGCGGCCGGCGTGGGGGTCGTGGTCGCGGTCGACGGGCTCGCCGTCGGCGACGCCAGCTGCGAGGTCGGCGGACTCGAGCCGCGCTGGCCGTCTGCGCGCTGGCC
>JAVEEE010000168.1 GCA_030840615.1 Frankiaceae bacterium
CATCGATTTTCCCGTCAGGATCCTCGGCCGAGAGGACGCGGGCGGTTTGGTTCACGTCGTCGAGCTGAGCCCATGCCAGCATCGGGTCGGTGCTCAGAACCCCGCCGCTGATCCTCGACGCGTCGTACCAGCAGTCCTCGGAGTCAACCAGCGCCGAGCGGCCCTCGACGTTGGCGAACCTGAACGTCACGGCTTGGCTGGGCTGTCCAGGGCGTCCCAGGGCATCGCTGCTGAGAGCCAGTGCGTCAAAGCTTCTTCTTGGTCGTTGCGATGCAGATGTCGAGGCGGTGTCACGAAGGTCGCGTAGGGCCGGCAGCGCAGCAGGACCCGTTCCTCGTCCTTGGCGACAGCCGCGACCATGGGTCGTAGCGAGGGGTCCAAGGGCTCACCGGACATGCGTTCCGCCACTGCCATCATGACGTCGACCAGCGTTTCGCCGTCGTCATCGACAGTGGCGTCGCAGTAGACCTGCAGGTAGCTGAAGGGCCACGTCTCGTCGAGGACGCAGATGCTGACCCTGCCGTTGCGGGACACGGCCTTGGCCTTGGCGCGACCGGCCATGGTTGCGACGAGCAGGTCGTCGTTCTCCGCCGGGATGTAGTACACGACCGACATCGCCGGACCGTCCAACCGTCGCCCGTAGCCGAAGACGGCTGTCCGATGGGTGCGGACGAACAGGCGCCGCTCTGACGGCAGCATGTCCCGGTCAGTCGGCGCCGGAAAGGGATCCCTCGACAGCGGCAGCAGTCGCACCGACGAGCGATCGTTGGATTGGTCTGTTGTCTCGGTCGCGACCATCGGCCTCACCTTCGCGATATTATCGATCGATAATAGCGTAGGGTACGCATCGATGGCGCGCAACCCCCCACCGAACGGGACCGTCAGGACCCGCCGGTCACGGACGGACATCAGGCGCGCGCTGTTGGAGTCGGCTCTGATCGAGTTCGGGGCCAAGGGATTTGATGGCGCGTCGACACGCGCGATCGCGCAGCGGGCCCACGCGCACCAGCCCCAGATCAACTATCACTTCGAGTCGAAGGCCGCCCTCTGGACCGCGGCGGTCGACCACCTGTTCGGGTTGTTGGCAGAGGCCATGCACGGGCTGGTGTTGAGACAGCCGACCGACGCTGACGTCGCCCAGCTGGGCCAGACCTTCGCGGACGGCATCCGACGGTTCGTGAGCTTCGCCGCAGAGCACCCCGAGCTGAACCAGATCATGGTGCACGAGGGCACCACGGCCAGCGACCGGCTGACCTGGATGACGAGGACTTACGTGCAGCCGTTCTTCAACGGCATTGGGTCGGCATGGCAGAGGCTGCTCGAGGCCGGCATCGCGGCACCGATCGACAGCGACACCCTTTACTACGTGTTGGTGGGCGCAGCGTCTTTGCCCTACGTCAACGCCTCCGAAGTGCGGCTCCTCACCGGCCGGGACCCGAGTGCGCCGGCGTGGATTGCGGCGCATGCCGACGGACTGGTTGCGATCCTTCTGCCGGGACTCGAGACCGGCTGAGTAGGACTTCCAGTTCCTCGCAGCGGGCCGCGCCTAGGCGCGGCGGCCGGTGAAGGCAAGCATTCTGTCCTGGATGTTGGCGTCGTCGGAGATGTCGATGGCTGGCCCCATCATCGGCTGGCCGAGCGGGTTGCGACCCCGCAGCAGTTCCGGTGGCACGTGGTGCAAGCCGGCCATCGTGGCCTCGACTCCAGCCGGCGGAAGCGTTTCGTCTGCGCCGATGGATCGCGCCAGGTCCCACGAATGGATCAGCAGATCGCCGATCAGGAACGCGGCGAGTTCCTGCCTGGGGATGCCGGCGAACTCGTCCGCCGTGCCCTGGAGGTTCGACGGGTCCGACAGATGAGAGGCATACGCCTCGCGGATGGTCTCCCAGTCGTCACCCCGTTTGGTGGCGGCGCCGAGCATGGCGCCGCCGGTCGCCTGCCAGTCCAGGTTGTGTTCGACGAGGTCCCGCACCGTCCACTCGCCGCACGGCGTCCGAGTGTCCCAGTCGGCGTCACCGACGCGGGCATACACATCGGTCCACTTGTCCGCCACTGGGCGCCAGATGTCGATCGGTCCGCTCACTGTGTTCCTCCCCGCCGTGCCGCGCGTGTGGATCCGACTATCGCGCCTACGTTCATCCAGTGCAGGCGAACGCCAGGATGGGCGCGGTGGCTGTTCTGGTTTCTGTTGTCACCCATAGCGGACGTACGCCCCGGATAGGGTGCGGCCATGGCGGCCGCGCCACCGGCAGGGACGGTGACATTCCTGTGCACGGCCGTCGATGATTCGGGCAGTCGCTGGAACGACGGGGCGGACGCGATCGCAGCGGCGGTCGACTGGTACGACTCCATCGCTCGAGACACCCTGGCACGACACGGCGGCTACGTGTTCGGGGCAACCGACGATGGGTTAGCCGCGGCGTTCCCGACGGCGGTCGACGCTGCTGAGGCCGCGGTCGAGCTGCAGCAACGGATGCTCGCCGAACGCGACAAGCTCGGGTTCGAGGTCGGGGTCGGGCTGCACACCGGCGAGGTCAGTGACGGCACGAGCAGCTACGTCGGTCAAGAGGCTGACCGGGCAGTGCGCCTGACGTCGATCGCCTGTGGCGGGCAGATCGTGGTGTCGGAGACCACAGAGCTCCTGCTGCGCGGGCGCAAGACGTTGCGCACGCTCGGCGAGCACAGGCTGCGTGACCTCCTCCGCCGCATGACCGTGCACCAACTCATTGCAGAAGGCCTGCCGTCGGAGTTCCCCGCGTTACGAAGCGCTGATCCGTCGACGGGGAATCTGCCGGAGCAGACGACTTCCTTCGTCGGGCGCGACGCACTGCTCGTCGAGGTCGCGGATCTCGTACGCGCCAACCGGCTGGTGACACTCGGGGGAGCCGGCGGTGTCGGCAAGACGCGTCTCGCCTTTGAGCTGGGTGCCGGTCTCGCGAGCGAGTTCCCGGACGGTGTGTGGGTCGTCGAACTCGCCACGGTCGGCGATGCCGCGTCAGTGCCCGCAGCAATCGCAACCGCGCTGGGAATCCTCCCCCGCGGAGATGGCCAGGTCATCGACGCTGTCGCCGATGTGCTGTCGAACCGGCGCGCGCTGGTGTTGCTCGACAACTGCGAACACGTACTCACGGCAGTCTCCGCGGCAATCAACGTGATCTTCGCCCGGGCAGGGACCGTCCGGGTACTCGCAACCTCTCGCGAGTATCTCTGGATCCCCGGCGAGACGCTGCTGGAGGTGCCGCCGCTTGCGGTGGACGCGGGCATCGCCTCGGACGCGGTGCAGCTGTTCGTCGAGCGAGCCCGCGCGGTTCGGTCGACGTTCGGATTGGAGGACCCGCAGACGGCTGCCGCGGTGGCCGAGATATGCGAAACCCTCGACGGACTGCCGCTGGGCATCGAACTCGCGGCGGCGCGCATGGCTGCCATGAGCGCGATCGAGGTTCGGGACCGCCTCGGTGCCCGCTTTCGGTTGTTACGAGGTCAGACAACGGGGCCTGAGCGCCAGCAGACGCTGCTCCGTGCTGTCGGGTGGTCGTATGACCTGCTCGACGCTGAGGAGCAGAAGCTGTTGCGCAACGCCTCTGTGTTCTCTGGCGGGTTCGATCTGGTGAGCATCGCGGCTGTCGTCGGCGTCGACGACGTCGACATCCTTGGACAACTCGACTCACTCGTGCGCAAGTCGATGATCGTCGCCGATCACAGCGCCACGCGGACGCGCTACCGGCTTTACGAGACGATCCGGCAGTTCGCCGAGGACCGGTTAGCCGAAGCCGGTGGTCTCGAGCGCATGCGCGACCGCCATGCGGCGTACTTCGCCGGCGCTGCTACGGCGCGCTGGGAGCATTCGAACGGACCGGGCTGGCGCGATGCCGTCGACTGGGTGGAGACAGAGTTCGGCAACCTGCGCACGGCGTTCCGATGGAGCCGGCAACGCGACGACATGACGGTCGCCACCGACATCGCGGCGCACGCGGCATTGATGGGGTTTTCCGTCGAGCTGTTCGAGACGGTGGCCTGGGCTGAAGAGCTGCTGGAGTCGGCCGCCGCGGACGTTCCGCGGCTCCCCCGTCTCTACACCGCGGCCGGCTACGCCTGTTTCGTCGGTCGTGCCGAGGCAGCGACGGCCAACGCCCACCGCGCCGTGGAGCTGGAGTCGATCCCCGGATATGAACCTTGCGAGCCCGGCTACGCGACTTTCGTCGAGGCGCTGGGCCAGGTCTACTGCGGACACCTCGACCGCTATGTCGAGCTGACAGAGACGGTGGCGACACGCTTCGGCGGCACGCGGGGTTACGGGTTGGCGTCGTACGTCGACGGTTTGCAAGCGAGCGGCCGGGTCTCCGAGGCACTCGAACTCGTCGAGGCGTCGATCGCAGCGGCGCGAGACCTGGCGAACCCCTATTGGGTCGCCTACGCTCTTTGGATCGCCGGGCTGGCGTGGTCGAAGGCCGAACCCAAGCGCGCACTCGCAACGTGGGACGAGGCGCTCGAGCATGTCCGCGTGCACCGAGTGCACTTCTTCGACGGGTTCCTGGCTCGCGACGCGGCGCGCATGCACACATCGGATGGTGAGGCGGACCGGGCACTCGGGCTGTTCATCGTCGCCGTCAAGGCGGCACACCAGGCCGGGAATGTCGCGCAGCTGATCATCACGCTTGCCAGCGTGCCGGTCCTTCTCGAACGTCTTGAACGCTACGAGTCGGCGACGATGTTGTTCGGTGCCCTGTCCCGGGAGCCGGTCAGCTTCCACCACGTCCCCGAGCTCCCCGAGCTCGGCGAGCGGCTGGCGCAACGGCTTGGCGCCCAACGGTCTGCAGAGCTTCGATCCTCGGGCGCTGCTCTCGACCTCAAGGACGCCGCCGTCTGGACATTGGACGAGTTGACCGCTGCGCGCCACGAGCTCCGCCGCCAGGCTGACGTTGGTCGGCCGGCGGGCCTCAGCCGTCGCGAGGTCGAGGTCCTCAGGCTTCTCGCAGCCGGTCGGAGTACCAGCGAGATCGCCACTGAACTGTTCATCTCGTCCAAGACCGCCGACCACCACATCCAGCACATCTACGCGAAAATCGGCGCGTCCAATCGAGCCACCGCCACCCGCTGGGCCTTGGAGCACACGATCGTGGCGGACGCGACGCTGAGCTCGTAACGCCGACGCGCACTGCCGCACTGCCGAACTGCCGAGCTGCCGAACTGCTGCGGGAAATGGGGAGTTCCCCCGATGTCACCCGTCGGAGACGAACGCAGACTCCGTGGCATGCCAGCCGATCGGCCGGCGATCCACATCGGCGAAGAGCGTTCGCCCCGCACGAAGGAGTCCGAGCCATGATCCTGGCCACAACGCAGATCGAGGACATCGACCGCTTCCTGGACGTGTTCTCGACAAAGGGCGCTGAGAAGCGCGCTCAGCACGGGTCCAAAGGCTCCACCGTCTTCCGCGACCCGACCGAGCAGGACCGGGTCTGGGTGCTGTTCAACTGGGACCAGGCCGGCTGGTCGGCGTTCGTGTCCGACCCCGAGGTTCCGGCAATCCTCAAAGCGGCCGGCCACGTCGGCAAGCCACAGGCGGCGACCCTGGCGGGCACCTACCAGGCCTGATCCGTCGTACAGCCCGGCGGCCGGCATCGGCCGGTCGGGTACGAATCGAATGTGAGCACGCGGGGGCGGGCGCGAGCGCGCCCACCCCCGCTCGACCGAAGGTGACGAAATGACAACTTCCAAGGGTCGACCCGCGCGGGTCGGCATCATCACCGACCAGACCGGAGCGCTCTCCTTCATGGGGATCGCCAACGCCAACACCGCCACGATGGTGGTCGACGACATCAACCAGCGGGGCGGGCTGCTCGGGCATCCGGTGGAGCTGTTCATCGAGGACAGCGCGACCGAGGACGAAGCTGCCGCCGCGGCGGCTGCCAAGCTCGTGGACGAGACGCACGTGGACGTCGTCCTCGGCGGGATCTACAGCTCGACGCGGCAAGCGATCAAGGGCCCGGTCGTCGAGCGGGCGAAAACGCTGTACATCTATCCCGAGCAGTACGAAGGCCAGGAGTGCGACCCGCTCATCTTCTGCACCGGACCGGTTCCCGCGCAGCAGATCGAGCCGCTCTTCCCTTGGCTCATGCAGCGCACGGGCGCCAAGCGCTTCTACCTGCCGTCCGCCGACTACATCTGGCCACACGTCATGAACAAGCAGGTCTGGGAGGTCGTGACAGCCGGCGGCGGCACCGTCGTGGGCGAGCAGTACTTCCCGCTCGACCACATGGACTACGACCAGCTCGTCGACGACATCATGGCGAGCGGTGCCGAGGTCGTGTTCAACACGATCGTCCCCCCGGGGCTGACCCCCTTCCTCGCGCGGTTGCACGAGGCAGGCTTCACGGCGCGCGGCGGGCACCTCGTGTGCACCTACTTCGACGAGAACTTCCTCAACCTCGTCCCGGCCGAGCAGGTCGAGGGGCTGTACGGCTGCCTCGACTACTACCGCGACGTGACCGACCCGTTCAGCAACGCGCTGTTGGCGCAGTACGACGAGCGGTTCCCGGGCAGCGCGATGTTCACCGCCGGCAGTGCGTGTTCGGGCATGTACCGGGGGCTGAAACTCTGGGAAGCCGCCGTCACCGAAGCCGGCTCCCTGCGACAAGGAGACGTCGTCGCAGCGCTCGACCACGCGTCGATCGCCGAAGGCCCCGGTGGTCCGGCAGAGATGGTCCCGGGCCAGCACCACCTCCGGTTGAACATGTACATCGCGCAGGCGCAGGGCGGCACCTTCAAGGTGGTCAAGAACCTCGGGCCGATCGATCCGCAGGAAAGTGAGGTCTCGCACTGAGCGAGACGCCAACTGGCAGCCAGGGGTGATGTCCGGTCTTCGGGTGTCACCCCTGGAGGCTGCTGCAGGTCGACTTCCGCAGACGCGCGCTGGCGCTACGGGTTCGGCCAGGCGGCCCGGCTGAGCCGGATCACCCGGAACCCCGCACGGCCGTCGGTGTACCAGATCTCCCGGCGCTCGGGGACGAACGTCGGCGCAGAGACGCTGTTGGACGTCTCGTCACCCGGCTGTGGCGGGTTGTCGTAGGCGACCTCTCGCGGGTGCAGCGGGTCGCGGATGTCGAACACCCGCAGGCCGGACAGAATGAAGCTGCACGCCACGATGCCGGGGTTCTTGCGCGACGGCACCGCGCAGTAGTGGGCCGCGTAGCCACCCAGCACGGCATCCGCTCCGGGGTCGTTCGCGAGCTCGTCGTCGTACTTTGCCTGGTTGACCTCGAGACGAAGATCGGAGACGACGCGCGGCGTGCGCTCGTGCGACAAATCGATGATGCGGGCGGCTCCTGTGCCGCCATCGACGAGGTCGGAGAACTCATCCCATTCGACGAGGTACTTCTTGCCCTGAATGGTCACGGGAACACTGTTTTGCGGGAAGCTCACCGTCGACCAGGTGACGTCGGCGATCTTGGTCACCTGCGGAACGGTCGCCCTGCTCTGGATCTGGCTGATGTCGAGGATGCGGATCCCGGGCGGTCCCGCGCCGTCCTTGGTGGTCCTCGGCATCAGTACCGACGGCGGGAATAGCGCCAGGTAAGCGCGCTTCCCGTCGTCACTGATGGACACGCCGTGGACGAACTCGCTGCCAAACCACAGCGGCACCGGGTTGCGCGGGTCATCGAGGTCGATCGCGACGATTGTCTTGGTGATGGCGGCCGTGGCGAAGAACGTGCGCCCGTCGGGCGAGAAACCGCTCTCGTGACCGGCGATGCCGACAGGTGTGCTGGACAGCAGCTCCGGGTGCCGGCAGTCCTTCTTCACGTTGTAGACGTCGACGACGCCCGGTGCGGCCATAGCGTTGCCCATGACAGCCACCAGCAGACCGCGCCGCTGGTTGAGCACGAGCGACTCGTGTGGGCTCTGCATCGCAGGCGAGTCCAGGGCGAGGACGTGCACCGGCTTCGTCGGCTTGGTCATGTCGAGGACTTGCACGCCCGACGCGTCGAAGTACGCGCACTCGTGCCCCGCCCCGTCGACGTACCGGAGGGTCTTGAAGCCCCCGCCGGTGCCGTAGTGCCCCACCAGCGTGGTGTTGCAGCGGTAGCCCTTGGCGGCCCGGCCGCTCGCCCGGTCGGCGGGCGGCACCCGACCCTGGAGGCCGGTCTCGGGCAACGAGCCGGGTCCGCACTTCGCGTGCGGGACGGACGGCGGTTCGCCGTCCACCGCCTGGCTGCTCGTCGCGAGGGAGACCGTGCTCACCGTGACCGCAGCGAGCACGACCGGGACGAGAAACCGCCGCCCGACCGTCGAGGTCGCGGCGGTCGTCAGCCGGGTGGTTCTGCTCATGGGCGCTCCCGCGGGACGGCGGGCCGGCATCGGCGCGCCGCTGACAAGGTTCGACGTTTCTCGCCGTTGTCCTGCGGTACGAAAGGGACACCCGCGACACATTTCGTCGCCCATACCCGCGCCTTGCAGGGAAGCATTCTGGAACGAGCCAGGAACGGACGCGGCTCCTCGAGCGTCGCGCGCTCAGCGGCTGACCGCGGGCTGACGCTGGGCGATGGAGGGGTGCTGGCCTGACCGGCGGATCCAGGTGATCGCGACGGTGAGAACCCAGGCGAGCAGGGCGATGATCGGGATGAACAGGGGCGACAGGATCAGCACGGCGGCGGCGATGAGGCCGGTGGTACGCATCCGGCTTCCGAAGACACCAGCGGCGTGTCCTTGAACGCTGAGGGTTGCGACGGCGACCGCGGCCGACAATGCGGCTGCGATGCCGGCGAGGGCGAAGCCGAGGTCATTGCTCATGCGCAGGAGGTCGACGCTCGGCAGCGGGTAGTTGCCGAGGATCTCGCCGCCGGAGATGTAGCTCATGACCATGCCGCCGGCGCCCATGAGGGCGGCGGCGGTGGCCGCGGCGGCGATGGGCAGCCGGCTCGGTGATGCTGTCGGGTCGGCTTCGGCGATACGCCGCCAGAGCGCGACAAGGAACGTCATCAGGGCAAGCCCCGCGAGCAGGAGGAAGAACCCGGTGGCAAGATGGCGCGCCTGCTCACTGTGCCCGGTGTAGTTGGCGATCCATTTCTGATCGGACGCGTTGTCGGCCGGCGGGCTGCTCACCAGGACGCTGGCAAGGAAGAACACGACGTAGGCAACGCCGGCGTAGGGCTCCCAGCGCCTGGCCGAACCTGATTGCACGGACATGGCAGCGGTCCTCTCTCACAGATGCCGCGCTGGAAAGCGCGGTTGGTCAGGGACAGTGCCAGCGGTGTGGCTTCTTGGCGTCATGACGGCGGGCGATTCGGTGTGGCCCGCAGAGTGATCTCCGCCTCACCCGTGAGGATGACGAGCGTCATTCCTGATCATGACGCGGCGGGATGGGTGGCGGGGTTACCGTCCGGGCATGGGCCATGCCGCCGCGCCGTCCGCCTCACGACGCGGGCATGCCCCGGTTTCTGCCCAAGTGGTTGATGTCGGCGTAGCCGCGCTGCTACTGGCCGGGTCGCTTGGCACGCTCGCGATGTCGAGCCGGGGCGGTTCGCCCGCCGTCGCGATCGTGTCGTGCGTGCTGATGGCGGGCGCGGTCGCGGTGCGTCGCCACGCGCCGCTGATCGCTGCGCTCACGGCGCTCGCCGGGCTGGTCGGCGACGTGACGCACGACCCGAATGGTTCGTTCGCGCCGCTGGCGGTGGTGCTGTGCTTCTACACCCTGGGTCGCTCCGGCACCTGGCGCCGCCATCCCGCACGCACTGTGCTGGCGGGGGCTGCCGCACTAGCCGCGTGCGCCACCATTTCAGCTGACCTTCACAGCTCAGCGGCAGAGGCACTGTCGTCATGGCTAGGGGTTGCCGTGGTCCCGTTGGCGGTCGGGGTCGCGGTCGCCCGGCGCAGCGCTCTGAGCGTGCAGTTGGCGGCGACGGCGGCGCAGTTGCGCGCGGAGCAAGACCTCAACGCAACGCGGGCGTCGGCCGAGGAGCGCAACCGGGTCGCCCGCGACCTGCACGATGTCGTCGCGCACTGCGTGAGCGTGATGGTCGTCCAGGCAGGTGGCGCACGGCTGGTCGCCGAACGTGACCCGGCCGCGGCAGACCGGGCGCTCGCCGTGATCGGCGGGTGTGGACGGGACGCGTTGGCCGACCTGCGCCGCATCGTCGGGGTGTTGCGTCGTGACGTCGACCCGGACTTCGGCAGCGGCGCGGGGTTGGCGGACCTGCCACGGTTGGCGGAACGGATCCGACTAGCCGGCGTCCCCACCAGCACAACCGTCGAAGGAGACGCGCCGCTCCCGCCGGCCGTGGACGTCGTCGCCTACCGGGTCGCTCAGGAAGCGTTGACCAACGTCGTCAAACACGCCGGCGAAGGAGCGACCGCCGACGTACACGTGAATGTCAGCGCGGACGCGGTCGTGGTCGAGATCACTGACAACGGCGGCATGGCCGCAGCACAGCCCGGGGCGACCTCAGGTCACGGCCTGGTCGGCATGCGCGAACGTGTTGCGGCGTACGACGGAGAGCTGCGGTGCGGGCCGCGGACCGGTGGGGGCTACTTCGTCACGACGCGGATCCCGTTGCGGGCCATGGACCGCCGCGGGCCTGACTCATCCAGGTTGTTTCGTCGCGGGCAGCATCTGCACCTTTGGCCCGGCTGGCTCGGAGAGGTCGCGATCGTCATCGGCTGGCTGGTTGCGATGGACGCCGAAGTCGCGACCAGCAGCACCCGGCGCGGGCCGTGGGTGGTCAACGCCGCGGCCGTTGCGGTGATGGCGCTGGCCGCCGCGTGGCGGCGCCGCAACCCCTTGCTCGTTCTCGCCGTCGTCGGCGCACTCGCCGCCATGCTGAGCAGCGGGTTGACGTCGCTGGACCGCTCGACCGTCATCGGCCTCTACAGCCTCGCCGTCCCCCTGTTCACCGTCGCTGCATGGCAACCACGCACCCGCGCAGTGCTCTGCATCGTGCTGTGGACGGCCGGAACAAGCAGCGTCGCGGCAGTGCGGCACGCCACGATCGGTGGGCTCGTCGGAGCCCTGGTCATGGGGCTTGTCGTCTGGACAGGCGGACGGATCTGGCGCGCGCAACGCACCCTGAACGCCGAACTCGCCGAGACCACCGCGGGGCTCGCCACCGAGCGCGATCGACAAGCGGAACTGGCGGTCGTCTCCGAACGCACCCGGATCGCGCGCGAGCTGCACGGCCTGGTCGCGCACGGTGTCGTCACCATGGTCGTACAAGCCGAAGCAGCCCGAAACGTGCTCGTGCAGCATCCCGGCAGCGCCGCCGACTCGATCCGCGCGATCGAACAGAACGGACGCGACGCCCTCACCCAATTGCGCCGGATCCTCGGAGTGCTGCGCGCGCCTGTCGGCTCGAGCGACGAGCCGACGACCTACGCACCAATCCAGGTACCAACGCCCTTACAGCCTCGGGGCGAGATGCTCACGAGCCTGCCGGAAGAGGCGCTGACATGACGGTTCGAGTGCTCATCGCGGACGACCAACAACTGGTGCGCGCCGGCTTCGCGATGATCCTGTCCAACGCGCCTGACATCAAGGTGGTCGCCGAAGCCACGAACGGTCAGGAAGCGGTCACCCTCACCGCCTCACTCGCCCCCGACGTTGTCCTGATGGACATCCAGATGCCCGGCCTCGACGGCGTGGAGGCAACCCGACGCATCGTGGCGGGCGCGGAGACCTCGCACACGCGTGTGTTGATCCTCACCACGTTCGACCTCGACGAGTACGTCTACGGCGCGCTCCGGGCAGGGGCCAGCGGCTTCCTCCTCAAGGACGTGCCGCCGGAGCAGCTGATCGCCGCCGTCCGGATGGCCCAGCACGGCGACGCGCTGCTCGCGCCATCGATCACCCGACGGCTCATCGAGGAATTCACCCAACCCCGACTTCCTGCCTCAGGCACCACGCACCTTGACCAGCTCAGCCCGCGCGAAGCCGAAGTCTTCCGACTGCTCGCACGCGGACTGTCCAACCAAGAGATCGCCCAACAGCTCATCGTCGGCGAGAACACCGTCAAGACCCACGTCGCGCGCATCCTCACGAAACTCTCGCTGCGAGACCGCGTCCAGGCCGTCGTTCTGGCCTACGAAGCCGGCATCGTCACTCCAGGTCGCACCAACTGAACTGCCGCGTCGCTCCCTGTCCGGGTTCTGGCTGGGGTCGAAAATGACGCGATCTGCCGTCAGCCCATGCCAGCTGAAGGGCACCCGGTGCCAGCCGCTGCCACGCAGACAGTCGACCCGGGTCCGACGGCTCCAGACCCGTTCCAGGAACCAGACTGGAAGAGACCGGTCTGCCGCCGGTGGCAGACAAGCAGAAATCCCTGCAATTGCAGGGATTTCTTCAGTAGCGGGGGCAGGATTTGAACCTGCGACCTCTGGGTTATGAGAAGAGCCTCGTGCCACCGGACGCCGGAACACGCCGCCACCTTCCGACTCGGTATTCCTTGCACCGCAACGGATTCTGCTCAGTGCCTGGCGCCGGGTGGCAACCTGTGGAAGTTCACCATTTGGGTGGCCAGTAGGGGACGATGGGCAGGTCGATCGAGGAGCTGTCCGATGGCCTAAGCCCGCGAATACCGTCTTAAGGACGGCGCTCGCCGCTTCGCTGCCCGCTACCTCGGCGCCGACGGGAAGTACCACAAGGAAGGCGGCTTCGGCTCCCGGCGGGAGGCCGACTTGACCGCGAGCAAACGCGAGGTGGAGGCCACCCGCGGCGAGTGGGCCTCCCCCACCGTCCCCCACCGGACAAACAGTGTTCGTCAAGGACTGCCCGAAAGACGAGAGCAACGGCTCATCTCGATCGACAAACCCACCTGCCAGCAGCTACGCGAGCACATGATGACCCACGGCGTCCGCGACACCGCCCTTCTGTTCACCTGGACAGCAGGCACACCGCTGTCCCGAAACAACTTCCGCACCAAGTACTGGGCTCGGGCGGTCAAAGCAGCGAAGATCAACCAGGCCGTCACCTTCCACAACCTGCGCGCCGCGCACGATCCTGGCTCCTCGCCGGCGGCGCCGCCGGTTCGACCTCAGGTCGGTGGACGGTGGTGAACCGCCGGTCGAACGTCATGGAGTCAGTCTCAGCGAGCACCAGCCGTGGCGCATGACTCGCACGGGCAAACCGTAGTTAGCCCGAGTCGGCTACTGGCCTAGTCCTGCGGCGCGGCGGTCTCCGACGCTTATCCCGCGGCCGGGCAGCGGCGCAAAGGCACTGGCCGCTGATGCAGTCGTCAGCAGGGTCGCCCCGAGATCCGAGCACAGGCACCAGCGAGTGGTTCGCCGCGCCCCGCGATGAGCCGGACGCGCCTGCGACCACTCCATCTGCAGTATTAGAACGATGGGGCGGTGGGGAGAGTGACGGATCCGACCGTTCCAAAGCTGCCGGTGCTGTTCACGGTATCGCCGTTGTTGTTGGCGCTGACGGCGGCAAGTCCACCTTGGATGTTGAATGCACCGTTAAGTTGTCGGAGCCGAATTTCGCCGGCCGTCGAGGCGCCGAGCGTCGTGTTGTTCCCGGCGATGTTCAGGTTGGTCGTCTCACCATCACCGGCACTGCTGTTGAGCACGTCGAGGACGTGGCCAGTGCCACTCGTGTCGAGATTCGTGAGAGTGTTGTTGGTGATGGTCGCCTGAAGTAACGAGGTCGTGCCGGAGGCCGTACTGCCCCAGAGATTGGTGACGTCGACCGCTGCGCCGGTCGCGTTGTTCGCCGAGTTGACGGCCGTGTTGTTCGTGATTTGAAGCTTGTTCACTGTGTCCGCGCCACTCGTGAACGAGTCGGCGTTGGTCTCGAATTCGATGGCCGAGGCGCTGTCGGTGTTGTCTAGCCCCACGCGCAGCCCGTTGTTGGTTCCTGGTGTGCCCAGGTTGTTACCTGTGATCGTCCAGTTGCCATCGTTGACGCTGCCGCCACCGACGGACACAACTGAGACGTGGATGCCATTGCCCGCGACGTTGTTGACCGTGTTGTTTGTGATGGCAACGGCGAGCTGGCCGAGATTGTGCGAGTCCGCCTCGACTTGCACGTCGATCGCGCGGCGGCCGTTGGTGAATCCGGCGTCGTTCCAGATGTTGTTGTTCGTGATCGTGCCGTTGATCAGCCCGCCTGCAGGCGTGCCGGCGCTGCCACCCGCCGCATCCACCTGAACAACGCCGGCAAGCGTGGTCAGCCGTGCCAGATTGTGGAAAGTATTGCCGAGGGCGCCCGCTCCGCCGACGGTGAAGTTCAGGTGCCCATTGGCGGAGTTCGTCAAGTAGAGCGTGTTATTGCCATCGCCGCCTGTCGCATCCGCATCGTGGAAGTTATTGCCCTGCACGATGGCGCGGATGGTCCCCGAGCCGTTGTTGAGGACCTGCGCGGCGTTCTGATCGATCAGCGTGAACTCGCTGTTGGTGAGGCTGACCTGACCATCGGTCGTTCCG
>JAVEEE010000173.1 GCA_030840615.1 Frankiaceae bacterium
GACGCCTCCAGCGCGACTGGCCGCCGGCTGGATCTCACCCTGCTCGGCATGCCGCGCAACGCCGCCGGGAAGCCGATTGAGCCGCAGGAGTGGAACCGCAGCGACGGGTTCAGCGCGGGTGCACAGATCCTCACGTTCGTGCCGGGGATGACCAAGAACACCGACCTGGCGCCGTCGGGGCTGCCGCCGGTCACGAACCTGTCGATGAACGACAGCTCCGCCGACCTCGGCGTCGTACTGCTCGACACGGCGACCGGTCGCAAGTGGCCGGTCTGGGCGGAGGTCGACCAATACACCGACGAGGCCGGGCCGGTGCCGACCGGCAGCGTGCAACAGGATCTGATGATCCACCCGGCGGTGAACCTCACCGACGGCCACCGCTACATCGTGGCGCTGCGGCACCTGGTCACCGACAACGGATCGAGCGCGGAGCCCTCGGCCGCGTTCAAGGCCTACCGCGACAAGACGGCGCCGGCCACCGACCCGCGCCGCCAGCACATGGAGAACCTCTTCGCGACCCTTCAGCAGGCCGGCGTCGACCGGGCGAACCTCTACCTCGCGTGGGACTTCACGACTGCGAGCACCAACAACGTCACCGGTCGCCTGCTGGCGATGCGCGATGACGCATTCGCGCAGCTCGGCGACACGAACCTGTCCGACGGCATCGTGTCGGGTGACGCGCCGGCGTTCACGGTTGACTCGGTGAGCGACTTCACTCCGCAGCAGGAGAGCCAGGTCGCCCGGCGGATCGCCGGTCACTTCACCGTTCCCTGCTACCTCGCGCCGACCTGCGACCCGCCCACCAAGTGCGACCAGATCACCCAGGGCACCTTCAACGACTGCACGACGCCGGGCCAGTTCGCGCTCGACCCGACCAACCCCGATGCCGTGCCGCAGCAGACGCCAGGCCAGACCTATCAGGCCAACTTCATCTGCAACGTCGGACGGACGGCGTACGGCAACCACACGCTGATGCGACCGGTCGAGTACGGACACGGGTTGTTCGGCAGTGCGGACGAGGTCAACTCCGGCCCGCAGAAGACGATGGCCGACAGCCACAACATGCTCTACTGCGCGACGGACTGGACCGGCATGGCGACCGCCGACGTCCCCAACGCCGTCTTGGCGCTCAACGACATGTCGCGATTCCCGTTCCTCACCGACCGGGTGCAGCAGGGCGAGCTCAACTTCCTGTTCCTGGCGCGGCTGATGGTGCATGCGAAGGGCTTCAGCTCCGATCCGGCGTTCCAGTGGGCTGACGGCACGTCGTTCATCGACACCACCCAGGCCTACTACGACGGCAACAGCCAGGGCGGCATCTACGGCGGGACGGTGTGCGCGATCTCCGTCGACGTACGGCACTGCACGCTCGGCGTGCCGGGGATGAACTACTCGATCCTGCTGCCCCGGTCCAGCGACTACGTGGCGGAGAAGCCGCTCGCGTCCTACGACCCGACGGCGTTCGACCCGGGCGACCCGCTGGCACAGATCGGCTACTCCGACCTGTTCGACACTTCCTACCCGGACCAGTCACAACGCCAACTGATCCTGGACCTCATCCAGACGTTGTGGGACCGCTCTGACCCCAACGGCTACGCCTCGCACATGACCAGTGGCCTGCCCAACACCCCCACGCATGCCGTGCTGTTGCAGGTTGCGTACGGCGACCACCAGGTCGCCAACATCACGGCGGAGACGGAAGCGCGGACGATCGGCGCCCGCGGGTTCTTCCCGCCGCTCGTGCCGCAGCGCTTCGGCCCCTACCAGGACCCCTTCTGGGGAATCACGCCGGTGGAGAACGGGAGCTGGAACGGTTCGGCGATCACGCTGTTCGACAGCGGGCCCGCCGCCAACGTCACTCCCGAGGGGCACCACGGCACCGAGTGGCCGCCCACCATGGACGTGCCCAACCGGTCCGGCGAGGACCCGCACGAGGCGCCCCGCCGCGCAGCCTGCGGACAGCAGCAGAAGGATCTGTTCCTGTCCGTCGGTGGTCCTGCGACCGCGACCTGCGGCGGGGCCCCCTACTTCTCCTGGAGCTGGGACGGGACGTCCGGCCTCTGACCAGCCCGGATCTGTGATGCTTCGCATATGACGGATGTGCTGGAGCTCGCCGATCTGCTGTGGCGAGGCGTCGCGAGCGTCGAGTCCCATCATCCGCTCGGTAGCGGTGTCGGCGACATCGTCGAAGTCGCCGACGGTGTCGCCTTCTGGCACGGGTTCTCGAACGCGACGGCGATCGACACCGGTGGCGGACTGGCGCTCGTGGACACAGGCGACCCGCTGTTTGCCGGGTTGCTGCACGAACAGGTCCGGCGCTGGCTCCCGGACACGCCGCTGCGCGTCGCGGTCTTCAGCCACGGTCACATCGACCACGTCTTCGGCGTAGGACGGTTCGACACCGAAGCGGCTGAGCGCGGATGGACGAGACCGGTCGTGCATGCGCAGGAGGCGCTGCCGGCACGCTTCGACCGCTACCGGCTGACCAACGGCTACAACGCCATCGTCAATCGCCGGCAGTTCGGCATCGACGACCTGCAGTGGCCGACGGACTACCGCTATCCGGACGTGACCTACCGCGGCGTCGCGAACCTGCAGGTCGGGTCGACTCGGATCGAGCTGCACGCCGCGCGCGGCGAGACCGACGACCACACCTGGACGTGGCTTCCCGACCGCAGGGTCCTCTGCTGCGGTGACCTGTTCATCTGGGCGAGCCCCAACGCGGGCAACCCGCAGAAGGTGCAGCGCTACGCCGCGGAGTGGGTCGTCGCGCTGCGCGAGATGGCGGGTCTGGGCGCCGATGTCCTGCTTCCCGGTCACGGCGTACCTGTGGTCGGCACGGGACGGGTGCGACAGGCCCTGACCGACACGGCCGACTTCCTGCAGTCCTTACACGACCAGACCCTCGAGATGATGAACGCAGGTGCTCGGCTCGACGACATCCTGCACACGGTGCGCCCGCCGGCGGCGCTGGCCAGCCGGCCTTATCTGCAGCCCGTGTACGACGAGCCCGAGTTCGTCGTCCGCAACATCTGGCGGCTCTACGGCGGGTGGTGGGACGGCAACCCGGCCACTCTGAAGCCGGCGTCCGAACGAAGTCTGGCCGCCGAGATCGTCGGGTTGGCCGGCAGCCCGACGATCATGCGGCGGATCGACGTGCTGCTCGCCGAGGGTGACGA
>JAVEEE010000241.1 GCA_030840615.1 Frankiaceae bacterium
GCGACAAGGAAGACCTGCGCGACCTCGGCATCCCACTGGAGACCGGCGCGAACAGCGCCTTCGACGAGGAGCCGGGCTATCGCATCGCGCGCCGCGACTACGCGCTTCCCGACATCACCCTCGAGCCGAGTGAGGCAGCGGCCGTCGGGCTCGCAGCGCGCATGTGGTCGTCGGCGGCGATGAGTGAGGCGGCAACTCGCGCGCTCCGCAAGCTCGAGGCGGCGGGGGTCGAGGTGGCGCCGCTGCCCGAGGGCCTGCAGCCACGAGTCGAGGGCAGCGGCAACGCGTTCCCGGTGCTCGGCGAGGCCGTGCACGACGGTCGCGTCGTGACCTTCGGCTACCGCACTGCCGGGACCGCCGAGCCGGCGAAGCGCACCGTCGAGCCCTGGGGCGTCGTCTGGTGGCACGGACGTTGGTATCTGGTCGGGCACGACCGGGACCGCGAGGCGACGAGGGTCTTCCGGTTGTCGCGGCTGACCGACGAACCGAAAGTGGTCGGCGCGAAGCACGCGGTCAGCCGGCCGGCCGGGGTGGACCTGACCGCGCTCGTCGCGACGTACGACGCGGCGGCTCCGGCCTCCGTCGCGATCGTCCGGGTCCGACCGGGGCGCTGCCTCGGACTGCGCCGGCTGGCCCTCAACACCAGCGAAGGCCCGGACGGCTGGGACGTGATCGAGGTCAGCTACCCGGACACCGAGCGGTTGGTCGACCAGGTGCTGCCCTACGGCGCTGACGCGGTGGTCGTTGATCCGCCCGACGTTGTGGCCGCCGTCGTCCGCCGGCTCCGGATCCTCGCGGAGGTGTCGTCGTGACCGGGGCAGTCGACCACCTGCCCCGGCTGCTCGCGCTGGTGCCCTGGTTGCTTGCTCACCCGGACACGCCCGTGACCGATGTCGCGCGAGAGTTCGGCATCTCGGAAAAGCAGCTACGCGCGGATCTGGAGCTGTTGTGGATGTGCGGGCTGCCCGGCTACGGCCCGGGTGACCTCATGGACGTGGTGTGGGACGAGGACCGGGTCAGCCTCTCCAACGCCGAGACGATCGGCCGACCGTTGCGCCTGACGGGCGATGAGGCCCTTGCGCTGGTCGCGGCGTTGCGAGCGTTGCTCGGCGTACCCGGCCTCGTCGACACTGCGGCGGTCGAGTCGGCGCTCGCGAAGCTGGAGGCCGCCGCCGGCGGGGCGGTCGGGCCTGAGGATGTCGCGGTGGCGGTCGACCGGGTCACCGACCCCGCACTCGTTGCCGCGCTCGCTGACGCGCTCGCCACCGGCCGCCGGGTCCATCTGCGTTACTGGGTGCCCGCGCGCGACGAGGCGACCGAGCGTGACGTCGACCCGCTGCGGATGTTCACCAGTGACGGGACTCCCTACCTCGTCGGCTGGTGCCATCTCGTCGATGACGTCCGCACGTTCCGCCTCGACCGGGCTCTGACCGTCGAGGTGCTCGACGTTCCGGCCGAGGTGCCGGCCGATGTTCGGCAACGAGCGCTCGACGCCGGCCTGTTCGCGCCCTCGCCCGACGACCGGCTGGTGACGCTCGATCTCGACCCGGCAGCGCGCTGGGTCGCCGACTACCACCCCGTCGAAGACGTCACCGAGCGCGGTGACGGGGGAGTGGTGGTCCGGCTGCGGGCCCGCGACGACGGCTGGCTACGCCGGCTCGCTCTCGGGCTGGCTGGTCACGGCCGCGTTGTCGATCCGCCCGAGGTTGCCGCAGATGTCCGAACTGCGGCCGCCGAGGCGCTGGCGGGCTACACCCAACCGGCCCACCCGGACTAGACCGAATGGACAAGGTCCTTTTTGTCCCGTCAAGCAATCCCGGATTGCTGCCGAACTTGTGAGCAGTTAGCAAGTGCGGACGGGAAAGGGGACGGCGGCTGTGACCACCATCAAGGCTTCGTGCCCCGGTTGCGGTGAGGTCGAGCTCACCAGCGCCGACATCACCCTGCGTGTGTGCAACCACGCGCCCCTGTCCTACTACGCCTTCCACTGCCCGTCGTGCCGTGACGAGGTTCGCAAGCCCGCTGACGACCACATCGTGTCGTTGCTGATGTCGGGCGGAGTCCGCGCGCAGGTCTGGGAGGTTCCGGCCGAGGCCCTCGAGCCCAAGGCCGGCCCGACGCTCAGCTACGACGATCTGCTCGACTTCGTGATCCAGCTCGGCCGCGACGACATGCTCTCGGCCAGAGCCACGGCCGCCGCACACCGCTAGGCCTGCCCTTACCCCGGTCTCCCCGCTTGCCGCCGCGCCCGCTTCTGCCGCGCCTACACTCTCCGGCCCTCCGCTTCCCTTCCGGCGGGGGGCCGGCGCCATGTTGCCCCGCGTCATGTCCGGCCCTGCCTGGCTCCGCCGTAGGCTGCCCGCATGTGGTGGATCGTGTCCGCGGTCGTGCTGGCGGGGGCCGGGCTGGTCGTGCTCGGCCTGTTCACGCTGCGGCTGTGGCGTCAGGTCCGCCAGTTCGGGCGTGATGTCGCCGCAGCCGGCGAGCGCATCACGCAGGCGTCCGACGAGTTGCAACGCGCGGCGCCGCCCCCGCGCTGAGGCTCCCGGACGTACACTCGGGGGACCGAGTGGAAGGACCTCTGATGGGCGAGTTCAGCCCCTGGCACCTCCTCATCTTGGCGGCTGTCTTCGTGCTGCTCTTCGGCGCCAAGAAGCTGCCCGATGCCGCGCGCTCGGTCGGTCGCTCGCTGCGGATCTTCAAGGCTGAGGTCAAGGGCCTGCACGACGACGACAAGGACGCCGAGACGACCCCGCCTGCGCCGCCCGCCCAGCTTCCCGCGGGCCAGACTCCGGTAGCCCAGACTCCGGTGGTCCAGACTCCGGCGGCCCCGCCCACGCCCGTCCCGGGCGAGCGCTCCGACTCGCTCTAGACCCTTTCGGGCGGTGCAGGTGCGCTGGCAGCGCTCTCCGGGGGACGCACCAGGCCCCGAGGACGCCCGCATGACGCTCGGCGAGCACCTGCGTGAGCTGCGTCGTCGGGTGATCTGGGCACTGGCTGCGATCGTTGCCGGCACCGCGGTTGCCTTCGCCTTCCACGGCCATGTGCAGCACGTGCTGACAAAGCCATATTGCTCGCTGCCGGCTTCCTACCGGTTCGACCCGGGCAAGTGCACGCTC
>JAVEEE010000286.1 GCA_030840615.1 Frankiaceae bacterium
GATCGATCCGATCCAGAGCTCGTCGACAATCCCGGACCCATCCAGACGGTGGCACTGCACCTGGGTGGTCTCGCGACGTCGAGCACGACCGCGCGTCGCTGGCGCCGCGGTGGTTCGACGTTCCACCACATCATCGACCCCCGTTCGGGACGGTCGACGACCTCGCGGTGGCGCACCGTCAGCGTCGCGTCGGCGTCGTGCGTCGCCGCCAACACCGCGTCGACGGCCGCCATCGTCGCCGACGCGAGTGCGCCGCAGTGGCTCAAAGCCCGTGGCGCCGCGGCCCGCCTCGTCTCGACGGACGGCGCGGTGACGGCTGTCGGCGGATGGCCCACGGCTGAGGCGGCGGCATGACCGCGCTCGCCGCAACGTCGGGATTCACCAACGCGCCACTGTGGTTCACCACTCGCAGCACAGGTCTCATCGCGTTCGTGCTGCTGACCCTGACAACGGTTCTCGGCATCGTCGCCACGCAACGGGCCATGGCGAGCCGGGCATGGCCGCGCTTCGCGACGCAGACGTTGCACCGCAACCTCTCCCTGCTCGCCGTTGTCTTCGTGCTGGCGCACGTGGTGACGACGCTGGCCGACAGCTACGTGCAGATCAGCTGGTGGTCGTTCGTGCTGCCCGGGACTTCGTCGTACCAAAGGTGGTGGGTTGCGCTGGGCACGGTGGCGTTCGACGTCATGGCCGTCGTCGTCGTCACGAGCCTGCTGCGCCACCGGCTCACAGTTCGCACGTGGCGGGTCGTGCACTGGACGTCCTATCTGTTGTGGCCGCTCGCACTGCTGCACTTCATCGGCACCGGGACGGACGTGGCCCACAACGGATGGGGCCTCTGGCTCGGAGTTGCGGCATTGCTGGTCGTCGTCGGCGGAAGCATCGTCCGCGTCTTGTCTCCGAACGCACCGCGGCCGGTCCGCAGCGTCGTCGGGAGCGCCCGATGACCACCCCGAGCCTGACGACCACTCGACTGCTTCGAGCTCCCAGACTGTTCTGCGCCGACGATTCCGCCCCGACCACGCACGTCGAGCACCTGCGCCGGCACGGGCCGCTGCCCGCCGTCGTCGGCGAGCACGGCCGGGCGGCGATGCTGACCACGATCGAGCACAGCGGCCTCGTGGGTCGCGGCGGTGCAGGCTTCCCCCTCGCTCGCAAGATGCGCGCCGTTGCAGCCGGCGCTTCGACGGGATCGCCTGTCGTGGTCGCCAACGGTTGCGAAGGCGAGCCGGCCAGCCGCAAGGACGTGTGGTTGCTGACCCGCACGCCACACCTGGTGCTCGACGGGGTGGAGCTCGCGGCCCGGGTGGTCGGTGCGCGAGAGGCGCATCTGTGCGTTCATCGCGGCTCAGCCGGTGCCGGCACGGTACGACGGGCGCTCGTCGAGCGCGGGAAGACAGAGGGCTTCTCCATCACCGTGCACGAGCTGCCACCGCGCTACGTCGCGAGTGAGGAGACCGCACTCGTGCACTGGCTCAACGGCGCCGAGGCAAAACCCACGTTCACACCGCCGCGGCCGTTCGAGCGCGGCGTCGGCCGGCGCGCGACGCTGGTCAACAACGTCGAGACATTGGCCCAGCTGGCGCTCGTCGCCCGCCGTGGCGCCGAGTGGTTTCGATCGGTCGGCGACCCGACGGAGCCGGGAACGCTGCTGCTCTCGGTCTCCGGGCCGCCGCAGGTGTCACAGGTAGTGGAGGTCCCGACCGGCACGACCGTCGGCGCGGCGCTCGCACAGGTCGGTGTCGATCTCGAGGCTTCGACCGGCGTCTTGGTCGGTGGCTACTTCGGCACCTGGCTGCGGCCGGACGTCGCCGCGTCGGCGCCGCTGACCCACCGCGGCATGCATGCGGCGGGTGCAGCTCTCGGCGCCGGGGTTGTCGCTGCTCTGCCCGCCACGGTGTGCGGTGTCGTCGAGACCGCGCGGGTGGCTACCTATCTCGCTGCCCAGTCGGCCGGCCAGTGCGGGCCTTGCGTCAACGGCCTGCCCGCGATCGCCGACGCCCTGCGGCTGCTGGCACGAGGACCGTGGGATGAGAGCCTCGCGCCCGCTCTCGACCGGTGGCTCTCGATCGTGCCCGGGCGCGGGGCGTGCCGATTGCCGGACGGTGCCGCGCGCTTCGTCGTCAGCGGGTTGACGACGTTCGCCGCTGACGTGGCCGATCATCGGGCTGACCGCCCCTGCGCATCGAGCCGAGCGGGCGCATGGCTACCACTGCCTCCCGTCCAGTCCCGCTCGGCCGGCTGGCGGTGAGCATCATGCGCCTGCAGGTCAACCCCATCGCGTGCGCCGCGCACGGATTGTGTGCCGAACTGCTGCCCGAGTGGATCGAGCTCGACGAGTGGGGCTACCCGCTCGTCGACTCGCAACCGATGCCACAGCAGCTGATCAGTCACGCCCGACGGGCGGCGGCAGCCTGCCCCGTTCGCGCAATCGTCATCGAGAGGAGCGGACAGTGAAGGGGCAAGCAGAGGGTCGCGAGGGGCTCGGCCTGCGGCGTGGCCGAGGTCGCGATCGCGACCGCGCACAGACGAACGTACGAGCGGTCACGGTGTCTCTCGGCGCCGTGGCCGTGGCCGGCGCGAGTGCTCTCAGCGTGGGTCTGGCCGGCTCGTCCGGAGACGCGCCTGCGGCGACGTCCGGCACCAGTGCGGCGACGACCGACGCGGCGACGACCAGTGCGGCGACGACCGACGCGGCGACGACCAAGGCGACCTCGAAGGCACCGACCGCGACGTCCCGACAGCCGGTCGCCTCCAGCGGAGGCAGCTGATGGGCCGCTATCACTCCACCGGTCGGACGGGCCCCGTGGGTGAGGCCCCGAAGGTTCGCGACCGCGCGGATCGCACCGTTCGAGCAACGACGGTGGGGATCGGCGCTGCCGCCCTCCTCGGTGGTGCCGGACTCGCCGTGACACTGGCCGGTGGCCCTTCCGCGCCGACCGATCCCGGCGCGGCAACCACCGGCACCACCACGCCGGGCTCCAGCACGCCGTCCGAACCCCAATCCGGCTTCGTCAGCGGCCCGGAGCGGCCGAACCGGCACGGCGCCGTTGCGCACTCCGGCGGCAGCTGACCGGCGCTGCCCGCAGCCGGCTCACAGGAGTTTCACAGCATCGGTTCAGCGGGTATCCAGTTGAGGTCGCGAGTCTGGGAGCATGAGCACGACCGACTCCCACCGAGCCGAGGCGTCACGATGACTCGGAACGACGCCGGCGACGCTGAGGCGCGGCTGCTCGTCGTCGACGATGAGCCCAACATCGTCGAGCTTCTGTCCGCCAGCCTTCGTTACGCCGGCTTCGAGGTCGGTGTAGCGCGGTCAGGCCCGGAAGCCTTGCGCGTGGCCCGCGACTTCCGACCGGACCTGCTCGTGCTGGACGTGATGATGCCGGGCATGGACGGGTTCGACGTCGTCCGACGACTACGCTCGGACGGGCTTCAGTTCCCCGTCCTCTTCCTCACCGCGCGCGACTCGACCGAGGACAAGATCTCGGGGCTGACGCTCGGCGGCGACGACTACGTCACCAAGCCGTTCAGTCTCGAGGAGCTCATCGCGCGCATCCGCGCCATCCTGCGTCGGTTTGCGGCGGAGCGGGCCAGCGCACCCGAGCCTCGACTGTCCTTCGCCGACATCGAGCTCGACGAGGATACGCACGAGGTCTGGAAGGCCGGTGCGCTCGTGTCCTTGTCGCCGACCGAGTTCAACCTGCTGAGGTTCTTCCTGCAGAACACCAACCGCGTCTTGTCCAAGGCGCAGATACTCGACCATGTGTGGCACTACGACTTCGGCGGTGACGCCAACGTCGTCGAGTCCTACGTCTCCTACCTACGCCGCAAGGTCGACGTCACCGAACCCAAACTGCTGCACACGTTGCGTGGCGTCGGCTACACGTTGCGACTGCCACGAGCATGAGCGAGCCGTGAGCGGCTTCATCACAGGAATGCCACTGCGGGTCCGTCTCGTGGCCGCCTCGACTCTTCTCGTCGTGCTGGGTCTCGTGATCTCGGGGCTCGTCGCTGCTTCGACGCTCCGCGGCTACCTGGTGCAGCGGGTGGACGAGCAGCTGTCCGAAGCGTCGTCGCGGTTCTCGGGTCCGGGCTTCGGCGGCCCTCCCGGGGACGCCGACAACGGCGCGGGCTTCGACCGCGGCGGACCGTCGCCGTTCTATGCCGCATTCCTCAGCGCCGACGGCACCGTCGAGTCCGTCCGGGTGCCCGAGCTCGGGCCTGCTCGATCAGCTCCGCAAGTACCGCATCTGACCGGAGCGCAGGTGCATGCCCGCGACGGTCGACCCTTCACCGTCGCAGCTGCCACGGGAGCTGGCCAGTGGCGGGCGGTAGCGGTGCCCGAGGCCTCGGGCAGCGGCCGCGTCGTCGTCG
>JAVEEE010000351.1 GCA_030840615.1 Frankiaceae bacterium
GGCAAGACGGTCTGGTTCCGGCTGCCCTGATCAGGCCGCGTGGTAGACCACCATCGACGCAGCGACGTACTGGCAGACGAAGCCGGCGACCGTCAGCGCGTGGAACAGCTCGTGGAAGCCGAACCAGCGCGGGCTCGGGTTGGGGCGCTTCATGCCGTAGATCACGCCGCCGACCGTGTAGCAAGCACCGCCTGCGCCGATCAGGACCGCCGCCGTAGTGCCGACGCCGTGCACGAACTGCGGCGCGACGAAACCCGCGGCCCACCCCAGACCGATGTAGAGCGGCACGTAGGTCCAGCGCGGCGCCTCAACCCACAGCACGCGGAAGATCGCACCGGCGAGGGCGGTGCCCCAGACCGAGGCCAAGACCGCGACCCGTGTCTCCCCGTGCAGCGCGAGCACGGCGAACGGCGTGTAGGTGCCGGCGATCAAGAAGAAGATGTTGGCGTGGTCGAGCCGTTTGAGCCGCCGCTCGGCCCGCTGCGACCAGTTGCCGCGGTGATAGATCGCGCTGGTCGTGAACAGGACGACCGCTGTGAGGCTGAAGGTCGCGGCTGCAGCAGCCGCCGGTTCGGTGGGCGCCAAGGCAATGAGAACGACCCCGGAGACCAGCGCTACCGGCGCCGTCACTGCGTGGAGCCAGCCCCGTAGCCGCGGCTTTGCATATGCCACCGCTGCGGCGGCGAGCTCGCGTGGATCAGAAGTCATCGAGGTCCACCGTACGCGGCTCCCCACGGGCACGCGATGCTGGTCACATGGATCTCCGAGTGTTCACAGAACCGCAACAAGGGGCGTCGTACGACGACCTGCTCAGGGTGGCGCGCGCAGCCGAGGACGGCGGCTTCGACGCGTTCTTCCGTTCAGATCACTACCTGGTGATGGGCGACGGCGACGGGCTGCCCGGGCCGACCGACGCGTGGGTGACGCTCGCCGGGCTCGCCCGCGAAACCTCTCGCATCCGGTTGGGCACCCTCGTGTCTTCCTCGACCTTCCGGCTGCCGGGTCTGCTCGCGATCGCCGTAGCCCAGGTCGATGCGATGAGTGGCGGTCGGGTCGAGCTCGGCCTCGGCACCGGCTGGTACGACGCCGAACACCAGGCTTACGGCATCCCTTTCCCACAGCTGTCGGAACGGTTCGATCGACTGGAGGAGCAGCTCACGGTGATCACCGGTCTGTGGCGGACTCCGGTCGGTGAAAGGTTCTCGCACCCCGGTCGCTGTTGGCCCGTGGCGGACTCGCCCGCGCTGCCGAAGCCCGTGCAGCAGCCGCACCCGCCGGTCATCATCGGTGGCCACGGCCGCACCCGTACGCCGGCGTTGGCGGCGCGATTTGCCGCGGAATACAACATTCCGTTCCCGGACTCAGTGTCCGGTGCAGGTCGCCAGTTCGACCGCATCCGGGCAGCCTGTGCGGCGTTCGACCGAGACGCAGAGACGCTGCGGCTGTCGGCTGCGTTGGTCGTCTGCTGCGGCCGGACGGACGCCGACATCGCCCGACGGGCGGCCGCGATCGGCCGACAGGTGGACGAGCTTCGCGAGCACGGTCTTGCCGGCACTCCGGCAGAGATCGTGGACCGCATCGGCGAATTCGCCGCGATCGGTGCGAGTCGCATCTATCTCCAGGTCCTCGATCTCACCGATCTGGACCACCTCGACGTCCTGGCCGCGGACGTGCTGCCGGCCGTGTGAGACGTCAGTGCGATCGTTCAGTTTCTGTTCAGCAGCAACGCCCACCCTCGTGCCATGAGCAACGACGACGACCTCTTCTGGCCCACGGGCTCCGACGAGCAGACTCAGCAGCTCGGCCAGCCCGCGGATGACACATCAGCACAAGCCTCCGAGCGCGGCCGACCTCCACGCAGGTGGAGAAGCAGCGTTGTCGCGGCAGGGCTGGCGGCGCTGGTGTTCGGCGGTGCGGGCGTCGGGGTCGGCGCTGCGATCGAAAACGGCTCCGCAGGGGACAACGCCGACAGTGTCACGAACGGGTTCAACGTCGCGCCGACGTCGACGTCGTCCGGTGCTGCGGCACCCCGGTCCTACGCGGCGGTCGCGGCCAAGGTGCTGCCTTCGGTCGTCTCCATCAACGTCACTGCGTCCGGTGGGCAGGACACGGGCTCGGGCGTGATCCTGCGCTCGGACGGCTACATCCTGACCAACAACCACGTCGTCACGGCTGCCGCCGGAGGCGGCTCCGTGTCCGTCGTGCTCAACGACGGTTCCACGGTGCCCGCGCGGATCGTCGGGACCGACCAGGAGGACGACCTCGCGGTCATCAAGGTCGCGAAGACCGGACTCCCGGCGGCCAGCCTCGGCTCGTCGTCCGCGGTGCGGGTCGGTGACGCCGTGCTGGCCGTCGGTTCGCCGCTGGGTCTCACCGGCACCGTCACGTCCGGCATCGTCTCGGCGCTCAACCGCCCGGTCGACACCACGGCCGACCAGCAGAACACCGACCCCTTCGGCGGCGGCTCGACGCCGCAGACGACGACCACGGTCATCAGCGCCATCCAGACCGATGCGGCGATCAACCCCGGCAACTCCGGTGGCCCGCTGGTCGACAGCTCCGGTGCGGTGATCGGCATCAACAGTGCGATCGCCTCGACCGGCTCGGCCTTCGGCGGTCAGGCCGGCAACATCGGTGTCGGCTTTGCCATCCCGATCGACCAGGCGAAGATCATCGCGCAGGAGCTCATCTCCACCGGTCATGCGACGCATCCGCTCATGGGCGTAACGCTCGCTGACGCGACCGACAGCAACGGCAACGACCGGGCGCGTGTGCAGTCGGTGAGCAACGGCGGTCCCGCCGCCCAGGCCGGCATCGCCGTCGGCGACGTGATCGTCTCGGTCGGTGGTCAGCCCACGTCCGGAGCGGACGCGGTCATCGCCGCGATCCGCACCCACCACCCCGGCGACCGCGTGGCGGTGACAGTCGACCGAAACGGGGTGAGTAAGACTTTCACCGTGAGACTCATCGACGCTGCCACTGCTCAGGGCTGATGGGCGAGGGAGCGCGCGTCCTCGTCGTCGACGACGACCCGCAGCTGCGGGAAGCCCTCGCGCGCGCTCTCGAGCTCGACGGCTATCAGGTGGCCACCGCGACAAACGGCGCTCAGGCTCTCGACGTCATCAGCCGGGATCGGCCGGACGTCATGGTGCTCGACGTGATGATGCCTTATGTCGGTGGCCTGGATGTCTGCCGGACGTTGCGGGACCACCGCGATCGTCTGCCGGTTCTGGTGCTCACGGCGCGCGACGAGGTCGGCGACCGTGTCGCCGGACTCGACGCTGGTGCCGACGACTACCTCACCAAGCCGTTTGCGCTCGATGAGCTTCGTGCGCGACTGCGGGCGTTGTTGCGGCGTACGACCGTCGAGGGCGACGACGAGGCCGCGCCGTTGCGATACGAGGATCTCTTGCTCGACCCGGTCGCACGCACCGTGTATCGCGGCGATCGGCCGATCGACCTGACCCGGACCGAGTTCGCGCTGCTCGAGCTGCTCCTGCGCAATGCGGGCCGCCCGCTGCCCCGCGACGTCATCATGGACCGGGTGTGGGGCTGGGAGTCCGAGCCGACGAGCAACTCGCTCGAAGTGTTCATCGGTTATCTGCGCCGCAAGACCGAGGTGGACGGCGAGCCGCGGCTGATCCACACCGTGCGCGGCGTCGGCTACGTGCTGCGCGGCGACGGATGAGGAGCCCGTTCGGTGCCGCCCGCGGCCGGGTGCGGAACATCGACCGGCGCTGGCATGACCTTCCGCTGCGCACCCGGCTGACAACGGCGGCGGCCCTGGCCGCAACGCTGACGATCGTCGCGGTCATCGCGGTGGCATATCTCGCTGTCCGGCATGAGCTGCGCGCCCAGATCGACAGCCAGCTTCGCCGGCAGGCGGGCGAGGTCGTCGTGCACACCCGCTTCAACCCGTTGAGCGGATCGGGCGGCTACGAGATCCGCACCCAGGTCGGCGACATCGGCGGCTACTCCAACGTGCTGTCGTCCGACGGACGGCGGGGGTCGGGCGCAGCTCTCCCGGTCAGCAAGGTCGATCTCCGGATCGCGCGGGCCGGACAGGGTGTCGCCTTGCGGGACACCCACTTCGCGGGCCAACACGTCCGCATGCTCACCAAGGCGTTGCCTGCGACCGACGGTTACGCGGTGCAGATCGCCTTGCCGCTCGGCGACGTCGACCACCAGCTGCACGTTCTCGCCGGTCTGTTCGCTGTCCTCGCCGCGGGAGGACTGGCCCTGACGATCCTGCTGTCATGGGGTGCGGTCCGCCGCGTTGTCCGACCCGTGCGCGAGCTGACCGAGACCGCCGAGCAGATCGCCGCCACCAAGGACCTGACGTTGCGGATTCCCAGCGAGGGCAACGACGAGCTCGGCCGGCTGGCGACGAGCTTCAACACGATGCTTGATGCACTCGAGCGGTCTCTCGGCGCCCAGCGGCAGCTGGTGATGGACGCGAGCCACGAGCTGCGTACGCCCCTCGCCAGCCTTCGCACCAACGTGGAGGTGCTCAACCACGTCGACCGGCTCTCGCCCGAGCAGCGCGCCGCCGTACTCGCCGGCATCATCAGCCAGCTCGAAGAGCTCACCGGGTTGGTCGCCGACGTGGTCGAGCTGGCTCGGGGCGAGGCGCCACAGTCCGAGCACGAGGACGTCGCACTCGACGACCTCGTCGCCCGCGGCGTCGACCGAGCCCGCCGGCACTGGCCGGAGGTGGAGTTCCGGGTGACGACCCAGCCGTTGGTCGTGCGCGGTGTGCCGGGACGATTGGAGCGCGCGGTGGCCAACATGCTCGACAACGCCGGCAAGTTCAGCCCACCGGGCGCCGATGTCGACGTGCAGCTCACGGCTACGGGGACGCTGACCGTTGCCGACCGCGGGCCTGGGGTGCCGGACGAGGCCCTGCCGCACGTCTTCGACCGGTTCTACCGCGCCGACGAGGCGCGCGGCCTGCCCGGATCCGGCCTGGGCCTCGCCATCGTGCACCAGGTGGTCGAAGGCCACGGCGGAAGGATCACGCTGACCAACCGGCCGGGTGGCGGCGCCGTGGCGACGCTGGTGCTGCCCGCCGCCGGCGCGGACATCACTTCCGCCGACGCGGTGCCGGATGAATCGCAAGCCGCTATCGACACTGCGCTTTCGGACGAATCCGTGCCCGTTCCGGTCGAAGAGACGCTGTTCCGCTGACGACGTTCTAGGGTCGGGGCGTGTCCTGGTTCCGCCTCGATGTAGCCAGCGCGACCGTGGTCGCGGCCGCGCTGATGGCACTCGCGGTCGGGCTGCGGCCGTTTCAACGACGATGGTCCGCGTGGGTCGCCGCGGCGGCGTTGGAGACGGCGTTCGTGTGTGGGCTGTTTGCCCTATGGCAGCTGGCCAATCGGGCGACGCACACGCACTGGGCGGGTGGGCTCGCGAACGGCCGGGCGCTGTGGCACGCCGAGCGCTGGATGCATGTCCCCAACGAGCTCGACCTGCAGAAGCTGATCCTGGGTCATCCTGATCTCGTCCGGGCGAGCAACTACTACTACGCGACTGCGCACCTCACCGGCATGCTCGTCTTCCTGGTCTGGCTGTGGTTGCGCCACCGCGACCGCTACCCGTCCTGGCGCAACCTCGTCGTCCTGTTCACGGGCATGTCGCTGCTCATCGAGATGATCCCGGTCGCTCCGCCGCGCCTCATCGGTGGCACCGGCCTCGTCGACACGGCAATGGTCTACGGGCAGAGCGTCTACGCGTTCGTCGGGACCGACATCGCCGACCAGTATGCCGCGCTGCCCTCCATCCACGTCGGATGGGCCCTTCTCATCGCGCTGGCGACGATGTCGTGCAGCACCAGCCGCTGGCGCTGGCTCGGCCCGGCTCACGGTGTGCTGACCTTGTTCGTCGTCGTGGCGACGGCGAACCACTACTGGCTCGACGGCGTCGCCGCGGCAGCTGTTCTCGCGCTGGCATGGGTGGTCCGGCGTGGCCTGGCGAGAGCCTTCGCCCGGCTGCCGTGGGGCCGGGTCGTGGTTCCGCGCCCGGTCGTGGCGACGGACGGCTGAAGCGTCAGGAGACGTGCAGGCCCGAGGAGTCGTGCACCACGGCACCGCCGGGCGAGTAACCGGCGTCGGCGCAGACGCCTTGCGCCGCGGCAAGGGACGCCTCCGGCGCTTGCATGCCACCGTGCTGGCTGTCATAGACGAGATAGACGTCTGAGTTGTTGGAGTGGCCGACCATGCAGTAGCCCGCCGGCCCGGACGTGTAGACGTAGACGGTGTCCTCGGCCGACACCGGCAGTCGCTGACCGGCTGCAGCCAGCTCGGTTGCGGTGCCGTAAGCGGAGATGTTGTCCGTTGCGTAGCTCTCCTCCGCGACCGCCAGGTTCCGCAGGTCCGACCGCGCCGTAGCGTCGGCCGCCTTGCCCTTCTGATGGAGGAAGATCGGGATCGCAATACCCGCGAGGACGCCAACGATCACGATGATGACGAGCAGCTCGACGAGAGTGAAGCCGCCGTCGCGCTCGCTCTGCTGCTTGCGGGGTGTCATGGGTGATCTCGCTCGCTGTCCGGTGTGGGCTGGTGTGTCAGTAAAGGATCGGCCCCCATCACCCGTGGAGCACATAGCCCGGCGTCGTCATCTCGGTAGTGCATCGTTTGGCCTAACGGTCGTTACGCCGAACGGAGCAGCGCAGCGTCAGATCCAGCAGCCCGCGAGCTCGTGGTGCTCATTGCGATGTGGTGCGCCACAGGTCCAGTCGATCGGCCTCATCCGGTCGCGCCACTGGTCGGAGGTGATGACCTGGCCGGCCAGGACCGGGTAGAGCCAGGCGAAGTTGGCGATCACCGCAACCAGATAGGCACCCGCGACGGTCGCACCGACGGCTCGTCGAGCCTGCGACACGCCCGTTCGCCCGAGCACCAGCCCGATCGCGAACGTCAGCGCAAGGATCATGAACGGCACCACTGGCAGCATGTAGAAGAGGAACATCGTGCGATGCGCGTGGTCCTCGTAGAACCACGGCAGGTAGCCGGCAGCGAACGCTGCGAGGATGGCCGCGGCCCGCCAGTCGAGGCGCGCGATCATCCGCCAGCCAACGGCGATCAGCGCCGGGATCGTGGCCCACCAGATCGCCGGCGTGCCGACCCCGAGCACTTCTTGCGAGCAGCTCGCCGCCCCACACCCGTGCGGTGAGAGATAGATGTAGGCAACCGGCCGAGAGAGCAGCAGCCAGCCGTAGGGGCGGGACAGATAAGGATGCGCCGCGTCCAGACTGCTGTGGAAGTCATACATCTTGTGGTGGTAGCGGAGCCAGCCGTGCAGTACGGCGCGGTCATGGGCAAACCACGACTGGCCGGACCTGACGTAGAAGTCGTGCCCGTAGGCGTGCGCGCCGTCAGACGCAATCCAGCCGGTCCACGATGCGGTGTAGACGATCACCGGCAGCAGCAGGAACGGCAGTAGCGCCACCAGTCCGTCCCGCACGACCATGTCGGCGAAGGGGCGCTCCGCTCCCGCTGTCCGGCGGGCGCCCCAGTCCCAGACCAGCGCGAGAAGCAGGAACACCGGGATCCAGAACAGCCCATCCCACTTGGTTGCGGTGGCAGCGCCGAGGCAGAAGGCACACACCCATCGCCACGGCCGCAGGCCGAGCCAGACACCGTTCGCCGTACCGGCTCGCTTGGTTTCGAGTGCTCGCGCGAGCCGCAGCCGACCCCGATCCCGGTCGAGCAGCAGGGCGCCGAAGGCGGCCAGCACCCAGAACATCAGGAAGATGTCGAGCATCGACACCCGGCTCTGCACGAACTCCAGCCCGTCGAAGGTCAGCAGGAGTCCGGCGACACACCCGAGCAGTGTCGACCGGAACAGACGGCGTGCGATGCGCGCGACCATCAGGACGGCGAGGCTGCCGACGACGGCGGAGGAGAACCGCCAACCGAGCGGCGTGTTGCCGAACAGCTGCTCGCCCGCCGCGATCATCCACTTGCCCAAGGGCGGATGCACGACGAAACCCGGAGTGGAGTCGTGGGTGTTGGAGTCGAGCTCGACGCCGTGCTTGAGCAGGCTGAAGCTGTCGTGGGCGTAGTAGGCCTCGTCGAAGATCTTCGACCCCGGCCGGGTTATCCGCCAGAAGCGCATCAACGCGGCGACGCCGGCGATCGTCAGCGGCAGCAGCCAGCCCCACCATCCATCAACGGGCATCGGCCGAACGAGACGAGCACGGATGCGGGCGGAAGCCTCGTGGTCTGCATCCGCGGCGCTCTTGACCGCGACGCCCGACATGAGCGCCATCGTAGGTTGAACGGATGCCCCTCGTTCTCGCAGCGACGCCGATCGGGAATGTTGCCGACGCCTCGCCGCGGCTTCGTGAGGTGCTCGCCACCGCGGACGTCGTCGCTGCCGAGGACACGCGCCGGCTCCGTCGCCTGGTCGGTGCCCTGGATGTCGAGCTGAGCGGGCGAGTCGTCTCCTATTACGACGCCGTGGAGCAGGCTCGGACGCCGGCGCTGCTCGAGGAGCTACGCGCCGGCCGCACTGTCGTCCTCGTCACCGACGCGGGCATGCCCCTGGTGTCCGACCCCGGCTTTCGCCTGGTGAGCGCCGCCATCGCCGCGGGGCTTCAGGTGACCGTCGTACCAGGGCCTTCGGCGGTGCTGGCTGCGCTGGCCGTTTCCGGAATGCCTGCAGATCGCTGGAGCTTCGAGGGCTTTCTCCCGAGGAAGGCGGGCGAACGCCGGTCCCGTCTCGCGGAGCTCGCACCCGACGCGCGCACGTTGGTGCTGTTCGAAGCGCCGCACCGGCTCGCCGCCACCCTCACCGATCTCGCCGAGGCGTTCGGCCCCTCCAGGCCGGCGGCCGTCTGCCGGGAGCTTTCGAAGACCTATGAAGAGGTACGCCGCGGATCGCTCGGCGAGCTCGCGACCTGGGCCGGGGACGGTGTGCGCGGCGAGATCACGGTGGTCGTGGCAGGTGCCGTCGCGGCCATGCCGGTCGTCGATCCCGACGACCTTGCAGCCGCAGTCGGCGCATTGGTCGAGCAAGGTCTGAGCCGGCGCGACGCGGTCGACTCCGTG
>JAVEEE010000365.1 GCA_030840615.1 Frankiaceae bacterium
GCGGCGAACGCGGGAGCCGTCGGGGCCGGGCTCGCGCTGGCGGTGACCACCGTCACGAACAGGCCGGCGATCAGCGCCGCGACGAGCGAGATCCTGAGCGATGCACCGTGGTTCCGCACGAGGTGACGTCTCCTCCCGGCCAGGCTCCCGGTGGGCTTGGCCACGAGAACACTTCGACGCGGCGGGGGTCGGCTCCTTCCCACCCGCTGCGGAAGGTCAGGCGTCGAGGGCGAGCGCAAACGGGAGCACGACGTCGGCGCCGGCCAGGCGGAGCTCGCGACCCGCGAGCGCCATCGTCCAGCCGGTGTCGATCAGATCGTCGACCAGCAGTACGACGGGATCGTCGAGTTGTGCCACCGCCTGGCGCTGTTCGGTCGTGACGGAGAAGGCGCTGGGCAGCGCTCGCACGCGCTGGGCGGAGTTGGTGCGGGAGGCAGTCGACGTGCGCGGTGGCATCGCGAGCTCGCCGAGCCATTCAAGCCTGCCGATCTTCGCGAGCCGCTCGCCGAGCGTCGCCACGAGCTGTGGCCGCGTCACCGACGGCACCGCGGCCACGGCCACCGGTCGCCGCTCCCACGCCCAGGTCCGCAGCACCTCGACCGCCGCGTTGAAGAGCTCGTCGGGCAGCGGCCCGTCCGGTGCCTGCTCGTGCAACACCCGCCTCAACCGGGTTCCCCAGCCGATGTCGCTCAGCCGGCCGATGACGCGCCCCACCGACACCCGCTCCAGCTCGGGGATGCGCCCCGACAGCGGTACGCCGATCTTCGCCAGGCCGCTCGGCCACATCGACCGCGGCTCGACCTCGATGCCGGGTCGGGTGATCTCGGCCCGCGACGCGCGCACGACGTCGTCCGACACCGCAGCAGACCACTGCTTGCCCGTGCAGTTGTCACACCGACCGCACGGCGCCGCCTCCGGGTCGTCGAGCTGCCGACGCAGGAACTCCAACCGGCAGCCGTCCGAGGCGATGTAGTCGCGCATCGCCTGCTGCTCGGCTGTGCGTACGGCGGCGACCTTCGCGTAGCGCTCGGCGTCGTAGGTCCACGGCTCGCCGGTCGCGAGCCAACCGCCTTGCACCCGTCGTACCGCACCGTCCACGTCGAGCACCTTCAACATCTGCTCGAGCCGCGACCGCGACAGCTCGACCTGCACCTCGAGCGCCGGCACGCTGGTCGGCGTGGCGGAGGCGGCGAGCACGTCGAGCGTCTGGCGCACGAGCTCCTCCGGCGGGAACCCGACGCTGGTGAAGTAGCGCCAGACGTCCTCGTCCTCGGTGCCCGGGAGCAGCAGCACCGTCGCGCGGTCGACGCCGCGGCCGGCCCGGCCGACCTGCTGGTAGTAGGCGACCGGTGACTGCGGCGCGCCGAGGTGGATGACGAAGCCGAGGTCGGGCTTGTCGAACCCCATGCCGAGTGCCGACGTCGCGACCAGCGCCTTCACCTTGTTGGCGATCAGGTCCTGCTCGGCGGCGAGGCGGTCGGCGGTCTCGGTGCGCCCGGTGTAGGACGCGACGTCGTGTCCCTGCGCCCGCAGGAACGCCGCCACTGCCTCGGCCTGCGCGACGGTCAGCGTGTAGATGATCCCAGAGCCCGGCAGCTCGTCGATGTGCTCGGCCAGCCACGCGAGTCGGTGCGCGTTGGACGGCAGCTGCACGACTCCGAGGTGCAGGCTCTCCCGGTCGAGGCTGCCGCGCAGCACCAGCGGCGGGTCGGTCACGCCGGCGGAGGCGAGCTGCTCGGCGACGTCGTCGACAACCCGCGCGTTGGCGGTCGCCGTCGTTGCCAGCACGGGGATGCCACGCGGCAGGTCCTCGAGCAGGGTGCGGATGCGGCGGTAGTCGGGCCGGAAGTCGTGGCCCCAGTCGGAGATGCAGTGCGCCTCGTCGATGACGAGCAGCCCGGTCTCCTTGGCGAGCTTGGGCAGCACCTCGTCGCGGAACTTCGGGTTGTTGAGCCGCTCCGGGGAGACGAGCAACACATCGGTCTCGCCGCGATGCACGGCCGCTTCGACGTCGTCCCAGTCTTCCAAGTTGGCCGAGTTGATCGTGTGCGCGCTGATGCCGGCGCGGGCGGCGGCGTCGATCTGGTTGCGCATGAGCGCGAGCAGCGGCGACACGATCACGGTTGCGCCGGCGCCTTGCTCGCGCAGCAGCGCGGTGGCGATGAAGTAGACCGCCGACTTGCCCCAGCCGGTGCGCTGTACGACGAGGGAGCGGCGTCGGTCGACGACGAGCGCCTCGATCGCGCGCCACTGGTCCTCGCGCAGCACTGCCGACGAACCGGCGAGCGCACGGAGAAGCTCCTCCGCCCGCGCGCGCAGATCGTTCACCACCGTCGGCACGGTCCCGACGCTATGCCGGGGGACCGACGTTTGGGTCGGTGTCAGCTGTCGAGCTCGTCCGTGGAGCGCATCCGCCACGCGTCCGTCACGAGCTCTGCCAGGCGCTCAGTGTCCACCTCCGCGAGCCGCAGCATGACCAGTGGCCAGCCGTTGTAGCTCGGCGTGGTGAAGAAGACCTCCGGCTCGCCCAGCAGAAGGGCCTGCTTCTCCGCCTCGTCGCCGACGAACAGCACCGCGATGTCCGTCCGGATGAGTCGCCGCTCGCCCGGTCGACGTTCGGGATAGGACCAGACGAACCCCTTGTTGGCCACGCGGAAGTCGAAGCCGTCGCTGTCGATCTCCACCACGTGCGGCAGGGCGAGTGCCAGGCGGCGCACGTCGTCGGCGTCAGCCATCGACATCACCCTCGCGTCGCGACACAGGTTGCTCCCGAAGGAATTGCATGCGGTGGTCGTGCCAAATCTCAGTCGGCGAGCAGGCGTTGCGCCTTCTGCAGCTGGACGATGACCGACCAGGTCACCTCGTCGATCGGCCGTTCCCCGTTCACGGTGATGAGCCGCTCGCGCTCGGCGTAGTAGTCGAGCAACGGCTTCGTCCGCTGCTCATAGACGTCGATACGATGCTTGATGATCTCAGGCGTGTCGTCGGAACGACCGCTCTCCTGCCCGCGCGCGACCAACCGCTCGAGCAGTGACGCCGGATCGACCGCGAGATGCACCGCCACCTGCACGGCGACGCCGAGATCCTTCGCCACGGCGTAGGCCGCCTCCGCCTGCTCCACCGTCCGGGGGAAGCCGTCGAGGACGTAGCCGCCGGCAGCGACCGCTTCGGTGACCGGCTTGCGCAGCATGTCGAGGACGACCTCGTCCGGGACAAGATCGCCGCGCTCCATGTAGTCCTGCGCCGTACGCCCGATCGCGGTGTTGTTGATGACGTGTGCCCGCAGCAGGTCGCCGCTCGAAATGTGCGCGACGTGGAAGTGGTCGGCGATGCGCGTTGCCTGGGTGCCCTTGCCCGCACCCGGCGCACCGATGAGAAGCAGCCGCACGCCGAGCATCGTAGGTGCTGACTCCGCGTCGTCGCCGGCCACGGCCCGGCAGCCGGCGCATCGGTGATATGTCGTTTCGACCCGGGGCCATGCTGTGCGCCATACGCTCCGGAGGTGGGCGCCACCGCCGTACGACGTCGACTCGACGGCGCGGCCGGCGCGGTCGCGAGCACCTGGCGCAACGCGGACCTGCGCCGCGCGCAGCTGAGCTTCGCCGGTGCGTGGACGGCGGAGTGGGCGTTCACCGTCGGCCTCAGCGTCTACGCGTTCCGCGACGGCGGGGCCGCGGCTGTCGGGGTCATCGCGGTGCTGCGCATGTTGCCGGCGGCGGTCGCCGCGCCGACCTTGACCCCGTATGCCGACCGGTGGCGGCGCGAGCGCGTGCTCGCGGTCGTGTCAGCGGTCCGCGCGGCGGCGACCGGCGGCGCCGCGTTGCTCGCCACGACGACCAGCGCACGCCTCGGCGTCTACGCCCTCGCGGTCGTCGCCGCTGTCGCGGCGGTGCTGTTCCGCCCGGTGCACTCCGCGTTGCTGCCGTCCCTGTGCCGTACGCCGCACGAGCTTGCGTCGGCCAACATCGTCCGCGGCATCCTCGACGCCGCCTCGACGCTGGTAGGCCCGGTGCTCGCCGCGGTGTGCCTCGGTCATGGCGGCGTGCCGGCAGTGTTCGCCGTAGCGGCGGGCGCGTCGGCGTGGTCCGCCGCGTTGATGCTGAGCCTGCACCCGGAGCCGGTGCCGACCGACCGGGCGGAGTCGCAGCTCGGTGCGCGACTCGCCGACGGGCTTCGGGTCGCCCGGCGCAGTCGCGACCTCAGCGTGCTCATCGGACTGACCGGGCTGCAGTGCATCATCCGGGGGGCGGTCGGAGTTTTCCTCGTCGTCGTCGCCATCGACGTGCTGGGAACAGGCGAGCCTGGGGTCGGGACGCTCACCGCCGCGATCGGGGCCGGTGCCGTCGTCGGCTCGCTCGTGACGACGCTG
>JAVEEE010000433.1 GCA_030840615.1 Frankiaceae bacterium
CTGGGAAGCGCATCAGAAGCAGATCGCCGAGGCACAGGCGGCCGAGACGGCTGCAGCCGAGGCGACGTCCTACACGTCCGAGCCGGCTGCCGAGCCGGTCGGCGGCGGCGGTGGTGGTGTGCTGGCCAGCGACGAGGCGCTCGCCGAGCTGCGCCGCAAGCTGACCGGTGGCGACGACGAGCCGGCAGCAGCGGCTGCACCGGCGGCTGACATCGACGAGGCAGCGGCTGCCCCCGCCGAGGCATCGGCTGACGCACCCGACGAGGCACCAGTCGAGTCCCCGCTCGAGGCCACGGCAACCGAGGCGCCCGCCGAGGAGTCACCCGCCGAGGAGTCACCCGCCGAGGAGCCCCCGGCCGAGTAGCCGGTCAGGCCGGTTGCCGGGTGAGGCGGTCGGCGATCCGCTGGGCGACAGCAGCAGGTGCCGCCCAGCGGATGTACCAGTCCAACGCGGCGTGGTGCTGCGCGAGCAGCCCGGCGGGGTTGCTGACCATCCGGTCGATGACTGTCGGCAGCTGCGACCAGTGCCCGACCCGTACCCCCGGCGCGCCGTTGTAGTAGTCGCGGCTCGGCAGCATCTCGTAGACCGGCACGCATCCGGCGCGCAGGGCCTCGAAGTAGCGATATGTGTCCAGCGAGCTGCCGCGCGGGCACAGCACGATCCTCGAGTCGGCCAACGCTGCTGCGTAGCTGCGGGTCGCGCTCGCCCCGTCCCAGTGCGTCGGCACCACGCGTAGCCACACCGACAGGTCCGGCCGGTTCGCCTGCAGGCGCTCCGTCTCGTCGAGAAACGCCTGCCGGGCGCGGAGCTTCTGCGACTGCCAGCGGCGTTTGTGTTCCGTGGCCTCGTTGACGAGGCTGCCGGCGAAGGCGACGTCGTACTGTCGCTCAGCGAACGGAACCGCGGGTGACTGCTCGAATGCTCGGATGCCGATCGGCACGTCGAGGATCGCGGGGCGCCGGTGCGCTGTGATGCTGCGCTGCGCGGACCGCGCCAGCCAGGGCAAGCGGCGTGCCTGAACGACGGTTTCCTGCGCGACGGCCATGGGCAACGCGGGCCAGCGGCGCGGGTGCGTCACCGCGACGTAGGGCCGGCGTCGGGCGCCGCCCAGCGTCTTCACAACGAGCCGCACCTCGTGTGAGTAAGCAGGCGGTACGACGAACTCGTCACCCATGCACAGGACCACGACGTTCGGCCCGGTCGCGGGCAGACCGTCGCCGAGAGCGGTCGTGGCCACGACGTGCAGCCCGCTGTCCGGCATCAGCTGTTCGAACTCACGAAACACCGCTGCGAAGTAGTTGAGGTCGATGTAGGGCGCCGGCGCATCCGCATCGATCTGCCAGTCGGCGAGACGGCCGTCGAACCACGCCGAGTAGCGGTTCGCTGCGGGCATGCCGGCATCGTATGCGGGCGGCTGGCACACTCGGGACGTGCTCGTGGTGGGCCTCACCGGCGGTATCGGCTCCGGCAAGAGCGAGGTGGCTCGCCGCCTCGCCGGCCTGGGTGCCGTCGTGATCGATGCGGACGCGATCGCGCGCGAAGTCGTGGAGCCGGGCACGCCGGGGCTGGAACAGGTGGTGGCGGCGTTCGGCCGCGACGTGCTGCGCCCCGACGGCGCGCTCGACCGGGATGCCGTTGCCGCGTTGGTGTTCGGTGACGAGAAGCAGCGGCAAGTACTCAACTCCATCGTTCACCCTCTCGTCGGGGCAGTGATGGTCGAACGGACCGCGGCTGCGGACGCCGGGGACCCGCACGCGGTGGTCGTCAACGACGTTCCGCTGCTGGTCGAGGGTGGACTGCGCGATCGCTACGACGTCGTCCTCGTCGTCGACACCGATCCGGCGACCCAGCTCAGCCGCCTGGTCGAGCAGCGGGGCATGTCGGAGGCAGCTGCCCGCGCGCGGATGGCGGTGCAAGCCGACCGGGACGAACGGCTCGCGGTCGCCGATTTCGTCATCGACAACGACGGCGACCTCGCGGCGCTCGACCGCCGGGTGCGGGAAGTGTGGTCTCACCTCGCCGCCAGGGCCGGACGGACGATGCCGGCCTAGCACCTTCGTGCCGTTCCGCTGAGGGAGGCATGAAACCGGCACTTCGGCCCCTACCGTCTCCATGTGCCGAGCCCCCGCCGACCGTTGTCCTCGCGCGCCCGACACGCCTACCGCCCCGCACTGCCGAGGGCTATGCGCGCTGCCGATTCCTCCCTTGCCGCTGCTGTCGCTCGCGTCGTTGCGGTGGCCTCGGTCGGAGCGTTCGGCGCTGCCGCCCTGACGGTCACCTCACCTGCTGCTCCGGTCAGCTCGGTTGTCGATGGTCGGTTGGGGATGGCGCCTGGCACCCAGCGGCTTCTCGCGACGGACCGCGCGATGCTGGCTCCGACGCAGGTCGAGCCACCCGCGGTACGACGAGTCACCGCCGGTCGTCCGGGGGTCGCTGCACCCGCACCGGCAAAGCCGGCCGCCCACGAGCAGCGGCCCGCCCACCATCGCCACCAGCCGTGGCTCCCGTCGGGCACCGGGATGTGGATCTACGAGTGGTCCAAGACCGACGGCGGCAGCGCGCAGCGGGTCGTCAGCCGGGCCCGCCAGGTCGGACTCTCGACGCTCTACTTGCGGACCGGCTCCACCTACGACGGGTTCACCGGGGGGCGGGCGCTGCCTGCGCTGCTCCACGCGACCCGCGGCACCGGCGTACACGTCGTTGCGTGGGACTTCCCTGAGCTTCGTCACCCGTTGCGTGACGCCCGCCGCCTTGCCCGCGCGGCCCGAGTCGGCCGACCCGGTGGCGGACAGCACGTGTCCGCGGTCGCGCCGGACATCGAGACCCCGGCTGAGGGAACGTTCAACGCGGCGTGGCGGGTGCGGGCCTACCTCAGCGCGCTGCATCGGCACCTGCCCAAGGGCGTCACGATCCTGACCGCGGTGCCATGGCCGTCGCGCTATCGCATCCGGGACTATCCCTATGCCACGGTCGCCGCGCACAGCAACGCGTTGGTGCCGATGGCCTACTGGTACAACAACCCTCCGGCGATGGTGACCGGTCGTTCGATCTCCTACCTGCGCCGGTTTCACAAGCCCGTTCAACCGGTCGGCCAGGGCTACGACGGAAAGCTCGACGTCCCGTCACTTCGCCACAACCACCTGGGCCGTGAGGTCCCGACGTTCTTCCGTACCGCACACCGCTACGGCGCGCGTGCCGTGAGTCTCTGGTCGTGGCAGGCTGCACCACCCACCGCGTGGCGCGCGCTCTGGCGGGTGCGCCACCTCTTCGGGCATCGGCACCGCCACCCCTAGCGGGGGCGGGTAGCCGGAGGCTAGTGGGTGCTGGAGATCGGGCCCCAGGACTTCTCCGACAGCGGGATCCGGCGTGCGCCACATGAGTCGACAACCGGCGTGAAGGTCAACGCATCACCAGCGATGGCATAGGTGTAGGACGCGGGAGCCTCACCGCACGGCACGGTAGGACCGCTGAAGTCCTGGATCGCGAACCGCACCACGTTGGGCGTCGTGAACGTCATCGTCATGACCGTCGGCAACGTGTCACGCGGGTCCAGCATTGTCGCCGTCCCGTGGCGAGACAGCGTCAGGGACGTGAGGCCATAGGTGCCGGCATGGCTGAACGTGCCCGACGGGAAGCCGGCTGGCACCGTGCCCGCCGGGAGGGTGCGGCCGCTGCTGGGCGGCTGTGTTCCTGGGGTCGGACCGACGCGGTCCGCGGTGCCGTTGCCCCACGTGAGGGCGAGGCCGGTGCCGGTGCCGATGACGGCTGCCCCGGCAGCCGCAGCGACAACGATGCGCATCCGCCGGGCGCGGTTGGTGGGTCGCATCCGCTCACGGAGCCGGTCGAGCTCTCGATCGGTGTCGGTGATGGCCATGGCGTGCTCCGCTCTCGTCTCGAGGACCGCGCGCAGAGTTGCGGCGGTGTCCCGTTCGGTCATGAGGTGGCCTCCAGTCGCGCGGTCAAGGCGGCGAGCCCGCGTGAGGCGTGCTGCTTCACGGATCCGGTGCTGATCGACAGCGTCCGGGCGATCTCGGCCTCGCTCTGCTCCAGGTAGTAGCGCAGCACCAGCACCTGTCGTTGCCTGGTCGGCAGCGTGGCCAGCCCCGCCGCCACCTGGTGGTGCTCGGCGCGGTCGACAGCCACGCTCTCGGCAGATGCGGCGTCGGCGCCGGGCCGCTCTGGCCGCACGGTCCGCAGGCGGCGACGTCGCAGCTGGCTGCGTCCGCCATTGAGGACGGAAGTCCGCAGGTAGTCGTACGCTGCCTGAGGATCCCGGATCCGTCCCCATCGCCGGTGCAAGGCGAGGAACGCGTCCTGGACGACGTCCTCGGCTGTGGCCAGGTCGTCGACCAGCAGAATGGCGAATCCGACCAGCTGCCGGTGGTATGTCGCGAACAGCGTTGTCAGGGCGGCATTTCGGTCGGTGGGCAGCCCAGGCGGCTGCGGCTCCATCGCCAGCTCACCCCCTGCGCTGCCCGGTGTCGTGGACAGGTCCGCTCTCACGCAGACAAGGACGCACGAGGGGGGCCGAGGTTGACACGGACCCACGGAAATGTCGGTGCCCCAGCGTAGGTTGAAGTGCTGTGACCTCCACCGCCATCAAGCCGCGCGCCGGCACGTTCAAGGTCGTTTCCGACTTCGAGCCGGCCGGCGACCAGCCGGCCGCCATCGATGAGATGGCCAGGCGGATCGCGGCGGGGGAGAAGAACACGGTGCTGCTCGGTGCCACCGGCACCGGCAAGTCGGCGAGCACGGCCTGGCTGGTCGAGCGGCTGCAGCGACCGACGCTGGTGATCGCGCCCAACAAGACCCTGGCTGCGCAGCTTGCCAACGAGTTCCGTGAGCTGCTGCCGGACAACGCGGTCGAGTACTTCGTCTCCTACTACGACTACTACCAGCCCGAGGCCTACGTCCCGCAGACCGACACCTACATCGAGAAGGACTCCTCGGTCAACGACGAGGTCGAGCGGCTGCGCCACTCCGCCACGATGTCCCTGCTGACCCGCCGCGACGTCATCGTCGTCGCCTCGGTGTCGTGCATCTACGGTCTCGGAACCCCGCAGGAGTACGTCGACAGATGCGTGCGTCTCGAGGTCGGGCAAACGATCGAGCGCGACAAGCTGCTGCGCAAGTTCGTCGATGTGCAATACACCCGCAACGACCTCGCCTTCTCCCGCGGCACGTTCCGGGTTCGCGGCGACACCATCGAGATCTTCCCCGTCTACCAAGAGCTCGCGGTGCGGATCGAGATGTTCGGCGACGAGATCGAGAAGATCTCGACCTTGCATCCGCTGACGGGTGAGGTCATCAGCGACGACGACACGATGTTCGTGTTCCCCGCCACGCACTACGTCGCCGGCCCGGAGCGGATGGAACGCGCCATCGCCGGCATCGAGTCCGAGCTGGAGACCCGGCTTGCCGAGCTCGAAGGCCAGAGCAAGCTGCTCGAAGCGCAGCGACTGCGGATGCGGACGACGTACGACATCGAGATGATGCGCCAGGTCGGGTTCTGCTCCGGCATCGAGAACTACTCGCGCCACATCGACGGTCGCGGGCCGGGAACGCCACCGCACACGCTGCTCGACTACTTCCCCGACGACTTCCTGCTCGTCATCGACGAGTCGCACGTGACGGTGCCGCAGATCGGTGGGATGTACGAGGGGGACATGTCCCGCAAGCGGACACTCGTCGACCACGGCTTCCGGCTGCCCAGCGCGATGGACAACCGGCCGTTGCGGTGGGAGGAGTTCCTCGAACGCATCGGCCAGACGGTCTACCTGTCGGCGACTCCCGGGCCCTACGAGCTTTCCCGGGTGAAGAGCGACGTCGTCGAGCAGGTCATCCGGCCGACCGGCCTGGTCGACCCGAAGGTCGTCGTCAAGCCGACCAAGGGCCAGATCGACGACCTCATGCACGAGATCACGGTCCGGTCGGAGAAGAACGAGCGAGTGCTCGTCACGACGTTGACGAAGAAGATGTCGGAGGACCTGACCGACTACCTGCTCGAGAACGGTGTGCGGGTTCGCTACCTGCACTCCGAGGTCGACACCCTGCGCCGGGTCGAGCTGCTGCGCGAGCTGCGAATGGGGGAGTTCGACGTGCTCGTCGGCATCAACCTGCTTCGTGAGGGTCTTGACCTGCCCGAGGTTTCACTCGTCTCCATCCTCGACGCCGACAAGGAGGGATTCCTCCGGTCCGGCACGTCGCTCATCCAGACCATCGGGCGCGCGGCACGCAACGTCTCGGGCGAAGTGCACATGTACGCCGACACCATCACGGCGTCGATGGAGAAGGCGATCGAGGAGACCAACAGGCGCCGGGAGAAGCAAGTCGCCTACAACACGGAGCGCGGCATAGACCCGCAGCCGCTGCGCAAGAAGATTGCGGACATTCTCGACGACATCGTGCGCGGCGAGGAGGAAGAGCTCATCGGCGGCAGTGGCCGAACCCAGTCGCGCGGCAAGACCCCCGTGCCGGGGATGGCGTCGCGCTCCGCCCGCAAGGGGACAGAGCGGTCAGGGACAGCGGGGCAGCACGCGGCGGATCTCGCGGGCATGCCCAAGGCCGAGCTCGCACTTCTCATCCAGCAGCTGCAGGACCAGATGCACGGAGCTGCCGCAGAGCTGCACTTCGAGCTGGCCGCCCGACTTCGCGACGAGGTCAACGAGCTCAAGAAGGAACTGCGCGCCATGGACGCCGCCGGTCTGCGGGGCTGAGCTTCTCGCGGTCTGACATCGGCTGATAACAGCCGAACATCCCCGTGAAACCCCCCACGACGGCGTGTAGACGAACTCTTGTTACACGTATCGCCAGGTTGGGTGATGCGGTGACATGTCCTTCTGGACACAACGGGCTACCCACCGAATCACGTTCGGGTGGTTGTGTCGCAAGGGCGGCGTGTGACCCGGCGCACAGACCTACCTTTTGTTCACTCTGCGCAGGTAGGTCCGCGCACTTCATTTTTCGACGGGAGCTCCTCAACGATGCCGATCCATCTCGTCAGGTCCCTGTACCGGCCTCGCGCCCTTGGGACCGCCGCGGTCATCGCGGCACTTTCTGTCAGCGCGGCGTGCAGCGGCACGAGCAACACGGCAAACACGAAGCCTCCTTCCGACGGCGGTGGCGCGTCGAGTCCTCCCGCTGTCAGCGCCGAGCTCGAGGCCGTCTACAAGGGCACCCTGGCATCGCCGGACGCCACCTCGCGGCCGGCCGCGAAGGGCAAGAGCGTCTGGGTCATCTCGGGTGGCCAGTCGTCCGAGAGCAGCTCGGTGCCGGTCAACGCGGCGGTGGAGGCAGCCAAGAAGCTTGGCTGGAAGGTCCACATTTACGACACGCAGCTCAACCCTGCCAATGACGCAACCGGCGTTTCCCAGGCCATCGCCGCGAACGCCGACGGCATCATCCTCGACGCCATCGACTGCTCTTTCGTCAAGTCGCAGCTCGAGCAGGCGAAGGCCAAGGGCATCGTCACAGTGCCGATCTATGCCTACGACTGCGACGACGCCTACTCGGGCAAGGGCGGCAGCAAGCTGTTCAGCGCCTACATCAACTACGGACCGATCGCGGCCAAGAACCTCGGAGCATTCGCCGAGAAGTACGGCTTCGCGCAAGGTCAAGCGGCGATTGCCGCCACCGGTGGCAAGGCCAAGGTCATCTTCTTCAACGACACCCAGGTGACGGTCCTGCACTACACGGGCGCCGGCTTCCTTCGCGCCATCAGGGGCTGCTCCGGTTGCGAAATCGTGAAGAGCATCGACTTCACCGGCCTGCAGCTTGGACCGCAGCTACAGCAGATGGCTGCCGCCGCGCTTCTCCAGCACCCTGAGGCCAATGTCGTGAAGAGCCCGTTCACCGCGGCGACGCTGCTCAGCATCGGTCCTGCTGTCGTGCAGTCCGGTCACGCCGGCAACCTCTACGTGATGGGTGGCGAGGGCTTCGCCGACGAGCTCGACCTCCTGCGCAACCACCAGGGTGTCAACGCGGTGATGATCTCGCCGTCCGACTGGACCGGCTGGGCTGCTGTGGACACGATGAACAGCCTGTTCCAGAACAAGGCGCCGGCCTACTCCGGTCTGGGCTGGCAGCTCGTCGACGCAACGCACAACCTGCCGACGAGTGGCGCCTGGGTGCCCCCCGTCGACTTCAAAGCCATCTATGCAAAGGCGTGGGGCGTGAGCTGATGCCATCAGTTCTCGCTGAGCCGCGCACCGCGCTGACGATGCGCGGCCTCAGCAAGACCTACAACGGCAACCTGGCCCTGAACTCGCTCTTCCTGCAGATCCGGCCGGGGGAGATCCACGCGCTACTCGGCGGCAACGGCTCGGGCAAGTCGACGGCGATCAAGATTCTCGCCGGCGTCGTCCCGGCGGATCCGGGCGGGGAGCTCACCGTCGGCGACACGGTCGCGGGTGTTTCGGAGTGGACACCGGCGAAGGCGCACGCCGCCGGCCTGCGGTTCGTGCACCAGCAGCCGGCGGTGTTCCCCGAGCTCAGCATCGCCGAGAACCTGGCGATCGGTGCCGGCTTCCCGCGCGGGATCGCTGGACGCATCGACTGGCCGGCGCTGCACGCGCGCACGAAGGATCTGCTGAGGAAGTACCAGATCGCTGCGGACCCGAAGACACCGCTCGGACTTCTGCGCGCCGCGGATCGCAGTCGCGTGGCGATCATGCGCGCGTTGCAGGACCGCGACGACGCCGACAGCGGCGTTCTCATCCTCGACGAGCCGACCGCGGCGCTTCCCGACGCGGAGGTTGCGCATCTGCTCGACGCGCTCCGCGGTTACGCCGCTGCCGGTCAGACGATCCTCTACGTGAGCCACCGCCTCGACGAGGTGTTGTCGGTCGCCGACCGCGTCACCGTCCTGCGCGACGGGGTGAAGGTCGACACGGTCGAGACCAAGGGACTGACCGAGGCCGCGCTCATCGAGCTCATCGTCGGGCGGCCGCTCGACCGGGTGTTCCCGGCGAGCACAGTCGAGGTCACCGACGACGCCGCGCTCGTCGTTCGTGGCCTGGCCGGCGGTCCGCTGCGCGGGGTCGACCTCACGTTGCGACGCGGGGAGGTGCTCGGCATCGCCGGGCTGCTGGGCAGTGGCCGCTCCGAGCTGTTGCGCATGCTGTTCGGTGCATATCCGCGGGATGCGGGCACGCTGGTGCTGGACGGCGCGCCCTACAAACCCGGCAACCCCGATGCCGCGATGAAGGCGGGCGTCGCCTACGTGCCGGAGGACCGGCAGGCCGACGCGCTGCTCCCCGGCCAGAGCGTGCGGCACAACCTGTCGGCCGGGCAGTCCCGCGACTACTACCGCGGCCTGCGGTTCCACCACCGAGTCGAGCGCGCGGACTCGCAGCGCTCGATCTCCGACTTCCTGATCCGGGTGTTCAACGACGAGCAGCCGATCGAAACGCTCTCCGGCGGCAACCAGCAGAAGGTCGTCATCGCGCGCTGGCTTCGCCGCCGTCCGAAGGTGCTGCTCCTCGATGAACCCACGCAGGGCGTGGACGTCGGCGCGCGCTCCGAGATCTACCAGCTGATCCGCAAGGCGACCGAGGCAGGCACCAGCGTCATCCTCGTCGCGAGCGAGCCCGAGGAGCTCGCCCACTCGTCCGACCGCGTTGCCGTTCTGCGGGGCGGACGCATCACCACCATCGTCTCGGCACCCATCGACGCCCACCGGCTGACCGAGCTGATGAACTCCTCGGAGGGAACGCCGTGACGCGCGCCGTGAACAGGCTCCGGACGAAGCTGTCCGTCGACGAGGTGCCCGCCCCCAGAGCAGCAGAGGACCCCGACGCCGTGACTCAGCCCCCGGCCGAACCGCCGATCGTCGTCGTCGGCCCGCCGATGTCGCCCGCGGATGACCTCACGCCGGAAGCGCCACGTCCCCGCCGGCGCAGTGCCGGGACTCTCGCCATGTCGGTCTTCCGGCAGTACTCGCTGCCGATCCTGCTCGTGGTCTCGGTCCTCATCTACAGCTTGTGGGGCGGTGACGTCTCGAGCACGTTCAACACGTCCGCCAACTGGCAGAACATCGCAGCCAGTCAGGCTGTCAGCGGCGTACTGACGCTCGGAATCCTGCTCACCCTGGTGTCGGGCAACTTCGACCTGTCGATCGGCAACATCTGCGGGCTCAGCTCGGTGATGACGGCGGCGGCGTACTCGCACTGGCACTTCCCGCTGGTCGTGGGCATCCTCTTCGGCATCGTGCTCGGCGGTGCGGTCGGCGGGATGAACGGCTTCCTCAGCACGACACTGCGCGTCGACCCGTTCATCATCACGCTTGGCACGGCGTCGATCATCCTTGGCTTCATCGACTGGTACACCCACGGCCAGGCGATCATCAACGGCATCCCGGGCTCGCTCGTGACGTTCGGCCGGACCAACTTCCTCGGCATCCCGGAGATCGCCTGGGTGCTGGCGGTGGTGGCGCTGCTCATCTATTACGTGCTCGAACACACGCCATACGGACGGGCGTTGCACGCGATCGGGTCCAACCGTGCGGCAGCGAAGCTCGTCGGCATCCGGGTCGAGCGCACGATCACATCGGCGTTCGCATTGACCGGCGCATTCGCCGGCGTCGCCGGCGTATTGCTCCTCGCACACACCGGATCCGGCAACCCGACGATCGGCCCGACGTTCACCCTTGCCGCACTCGCGTCGGCGTTCCTCGGTGCGGTCTCGTTCAAGGTCGGCCGTCTCAACGTGGCCGGCACCCTCGTCGCGGTCTTCTTCCTTGGCGTGAACATCCAGGGACTCACCTTCGCCGGTGTGCAGAACTGGATCACCGAGGTCTTCACCGGCATGACCCTCATTCTCGCGGTCGCGCTTGCGGCCGTGCTCTCCAAAGAGCGCAAAGCAAAGCGGCCAACAGCCGCACCGACGTCGTCGGCAGAGCAGACAAGGAATCCCGCATGAACGTCAGACCCTCCGTGCGACGCCGTACCCTTCGGTGCGCAGGCATAGGCGTCGTCGTGACGATCGCCCTCGTGCCCAGCGCTGCTCTCGCCGCAGACGGCGGGGCCCCGACGCTCCGCGCGACGATCGGCTCCGATGGCAAGGTCTCGTCGGTCAAGCAGTACACCCCCGACGGGGCCGCGAGCGCGTTCGGTGGACAGATGCCGATCGCGATGAAGATCACCCATACCGCCTTGGGCGCGGCTCAGACGTTCACCTACCACGTCGAGAACACGTTCTCGCAGACCCAGACGATCCACTACGACGACACAGCCGGCAACGCGCTCCACACCAGTGTTCAGCTTCAGCTGCCGCTGGTCGCGCAGCTCGGCATCGACGTTCCCCGGTCGATGGGCGCGCTCGACGCCGGCAACGCTGCCGTCACGGAGACGCCGGACGGCACGCGTCATGTGTTGTGGAACCTCGTGCTGTTCGCGCCTTTGGGTTCTGCCGTTCAGGACGTCACTTTCAAGACGGCAGCAGCAGGCACCCCGATCGCCGAGCTGCGGGCAACCGCCGTCGACCCGGCGAACACCGCGGGCCTGTCGGCCGCATCGCAGAACGCCACGGCCAACTTCCAGCAGGACGACTTCTGGGCCGGCTACGCGAGCGGTGCCAACGGCGGCCTGACGCTCATCAAGAACGGTCTCGGCCAGCTGCTCGCCGGTGTCCAGGACGGTGCGGACGGCGCCCAGAAGCTCGCCGACGGCTCGGCGACGGCGTTCGCCGGGTCGAAGAAGCTCAGCGGCGGCATCGGTCAGATCTACGCCGGCCAGGGCGACCTGACGAAGGGCCTGTTCAAGATCCACAAGGGCCTCAACAAGACGTCCGCCGGCCTTACCGGTGGTCTACGCAAGATCCACCGCGGGCAGGGCGACCTGACGGCCGGCATGGCGGAGGTAGCCGCCGGTCTGTCACACCCGATCCACGCAGGTGGTCCGACTGATCCCGGTGGTCTCGCGGAGGGGCTGGCACAGATCGCGGCCGGTCTGTCGCACCCGATCCACGCGGGCGGGCCGAGTGACCCCGGCGGTCTCACCGAGGGCTTGAACCAGATCGCGGCTGGTCTGTCGCACCCGATCAATGCCGGCGGCCCGGCTGACCCTGGTGGTCTCGTCCAGGGCTTGGGTCTCATCGCGGCCGGTCTGTCGCACCCGAAGCTGGCGGGAGGTCCGAGCGATCCAGGCGGACTCACCGAGGGCCTGGGCGACGCGATCGCCGGCGTGCAGCTCGTGATCGACGGCATCAGCCAACCGGGCAATTTGATCGATGGCACCAATCTCCTCATCGGTGGCGTCGCCGCCGTGAAGGCGGGTCTGGGTTCGCTCAAGACGGGCATCCAGCTGAATGCCGGTTGCGCCGTCGACATCCTGACCAAGGTCGTCAACGGCGCTGCCGCAGGTGCCGACCTCTGTGCTACCGGTGGTGTCCTTCCGGCGCTGCCGGGCCTCGCCCCGGACCCGGTCTCGAACGCCGTCCTTGGTGGGCTCATCGCCCAGTTCACGGCTGTCTCGAACGGCACTGACGTCACCTTGAACACCGCTTTCGCGCAGCTCAACGGTGGTCTCGACCTGATCTCCGGTGGTCTGTCGAGCGGTGACCTGAGCAACCCAGGCATCAAGGAGGGACTCCAGCTCGCGGCAGGCGGCCTCGGTCAGCTGAAGACCGGTCTGACCGCGGCTCAGGCAGGGTCGCAGGCGCTGGCGAACGGCGCGGCAGCCGCTTTGGGCGGGGCGCAGGCGCTTGCGGCTGGTTCTGCAGCCGCGGCGAGCGGGTCGCAGCTGCTGGCGGCAGGCTCCTCCGCCGCTCTGAACGGATCGGTCCAGCTCGCAGACGGCTCGATCTTGTTGCTGGATGGCTCGCAGCGGCTGTTCGACGGCTCGGGCCTGGCGCTTGCTGGATCAAGGAAGCTCTTCGTCGGCACCGGTCAGGCGCTCGCCGGTTCGCAGAAGCTGACCGCGGGCTCCGGCGCGGCCCTCGCGGGCAGCAAGGACCTGTCGTCAGGTGTGGGACAGATCGCCGACGGCAACGCCCAGGTCGCGGCCGGGTTGCCGGACGCGGTCGACGGCATCGGCCAGCTCATCGATGGTGTGGGTCAGGCGCAGGACAGCGCGGTCGGGCCGCTACAGCAGCAGCTGGAGCAGGCGTCGGCCAACGGTCACAAGCAGCTGGCTGTCCTCACCGGAGCAGCCGCTCTGGCCTCGCAGGGTCCGGGCGGGGCGGGCGCGTCCTACGTGCTCACCCAGAGCTCACGCGGCTACTCGCTGACCGCTGCCTCGTCGGCAGCCGGCGGTGGCGGGCACACCGGCCGCAACGTCGGGATCGGTGTCGGCGGCGCGCTGCTGCTGATCCTGGGTGCCGGCAGCGGTTTCGCGATGGGGCGCAGCCGACGCGGCGTCGCGGTCTGAACGATCGGGGAACGACGGAGCCGCCCTGCGTTGCAGGGCGGCTCCGTCGTCTCAGTCCCTCGCAGACTTCTCCCTGACAGACTGCGCGAGTGCTCGACGTACGGCGACTGGCCGATGACGACTTCGCCGCCGCCTGGCGGCTCGGTCGACTCGCGTTCGGCGGACCACCCGGAGAGCCGGACCCGGCAAGCCGGCCACGACCCGACGACGGTCTGCACCGCTGGGGCGGGTTCGACGGGCCGGGACGGCTCGTCGCCAAGGCCACCGACATCGAGCACGGGCAGTGGTGGGGCGGCCGGCTCGTCGCTGCGTCCGGGGTCGCGGGTGTCGCGGTCGAGCCCGAGCAACGCGGCCGCGGCGCCACCCGCGCGGTGATGACCGCACTGCTGGACGGTGCGCGTGAGCGCGGCGCAGCCGTTGCGGCGTTGTTCTGCACGTCCACGGCGGTCTATCGCTCCGTGGGTTTCGAGACCTGCGGCGTGCTGCGGCATGTCGACATCCCGACCGCGCATCTGCGTCGTGCCGCTACGCCGTCAGTGCGGCTGCGCGCCGGCGATGGCACTGACTGGCCGGCGGTACGCGCGGTCTACGGCGAGGTGGCGCGCACCGGCAACGGCCTGCTGAGCCGCCGCGGGCCGACGTTCCCCGATCCGACCGACGCCGCGCTTCCGGATGGGATCGACGGCGTCAGCCTCGCCGAGGACGAGCAGGGACGCGTGGTCGGCTATGCGACCTGGCAACGCGGGCGTGGTTATGGCGACTCTTCGGCTGTCACCGTGCACGACTGCCTTGCCCTCACTTCCTCTGCAGCTGATGCGCTGCTGGGCTCCATCGGCACTTGGGTCACCGTCGCACCGACCGTGCGGTTCCGACTGCCACCGTGGGCTGACGCCGTGACGACACAGCTGCCGCTCGAGCGCGCGCGCGAGCATCGTGCCGAGGTCTGGATGCACCGGCCGATCGACGTCGTCGCGGCAGTCGCTGCTCGTGGCTGGCCGGCCGCGGTGACCGGCTCCGTCGACTTCCGGCTGCACGATCCGTTGTTGCCGTGGAACGACGGCGAGTGGCGGTTGTCCCTTTCGGCGGGAGAGGGAAGGCTGGAGCCCGCGGCGGCCGACACCGACCTGACCCTGTCCGTGCGGGGATGGTCACTGCTCTGGTGTGGCGCCGCCCGGGCGGCGCAGGTGCGCCAGGCCGGGTTCCTCACCGGCGGCGATACTGCCGCCGACGACCGGCTCGACGCGACGCTCGGCAGCGGCGGGCCAGCCGCACTGCTCGACTACTTCTCGCGACTCGATTGCACTTCGGAGGGCTGCCGACCACGACTCGCCGCTGAGGAGGGTCAAGAATGGTCGGGGGCCCTCCGAAGTCGCGTTGCTCGACGCTGCAGCCGTCCGCGCAGGCGACTGCACGCGCATTGCCGACTCACGAACCAGGGCCCTTGCGCGGCTGGGGACAATAGCCGCGTGACGACCTATCTCGTGACCGGTGGGACGGGCTTCCTGGGCCGCCATCTGGTCGAACGGCTGCTCTCCCGAAGCGACGCACGCGTGGTGCTCCTCGTCCGGCGAGGCTCGATGGGAAAGCTCGAGGCCCTGGCCGCCGGCTGGCCGACGGACGGGAGGCTCGAGCCGTTGGCCGGTGACCTCACCGACCCGTTGCTGGGGGTCTCGCCCGAGGACCGCGACCGGTTGCGCGAGTGCGTCGACCACGTCGTGCATCTCGCCGCGCTCTACGACATGACCGCAGACGCGGAGACCAACCGGCGGGTCAACATCGGCGGCACCCAGGAGGCCATCGCGCTCGCCGCGGACCTGTGCGCCGGGTGCTTCCACCACGTCTCGTCCGTCGCGGTCGCGGGCGACCATCAAGGCAGCTACACCGAGTCGATGTTCGACGTCGGGCAGCGGCTGCCGTCGCCGTACCACGCCACGAAGTTCGAGGCCGAGCGGATCGTCCGCGAGCAGACCGAAGTGCCGTGGCGGGTCTACCGGCCGGCGATCGTCGTCGGTCACTCCACGACGGGTGAGATGGACAAGATCGACGGCCCCTACTACTTCTTCCCCGCCCTTGCCCGGCTGGCCGAGCTGCCGTCATGGTTGCCGATCGTCGCGCCGGATCTCGGTGACACCAACGTCGTACCGGTCGACTTCGTCGCGGCGGCCATGGACGTGCTCATCCATCGGCCGGGGATCGACGGGCGCGCCTTCCATCTCGTGTCACCCGAACCGCAACGCTTGCTTGACGTCGTCAACGCGTTCTCCCGCGCGGCGGGTGCGCCCCCTGTTGCCGTCCCGATCGACCGTCGGGTCGTCGCCCCAATTTCGCGCGTCCTGCGGCTGGCCGGTCGGCTGCCTGGTGCGACCGTCGCACGCGACGTGTTGCTCGACCGGCTGGCGGTGCCGCCCGAGGTCGTGCCGCACATGACGTTCCGGTCGGTCTTCGACGCGGCGCAGGCACAGGAGCAGCTGGTCGGGTCGGGTGTGCTGCTGCCTCCGCTCGACGACTACGCCGAAGTGCTGTGGCGGCACTGGGAGCAGCACCTCGACCCGGCGCGGGCACGCCGACCGCGCGCCGGCGGTGCGCTGGACGGACGCACCGTCGTCATCACCGGGGCGTCTTCGGGCATCGGGCGTGCGACAGCCCTCACCGTCGCCTCCCGCGGCGGAGTCCCGCTGCTCGTTGCCCGCAGCGCCGACAAGCTCGACGAGGTCAGGGCCGAGATCGAGGTTGCCGGCGGCACCGCCCACGTCTACCCGTGTGACATCACCGACACGGAGGCAGTCGCGGCGACGGTGAAGGAGATGGTCGCCAACCATCC
>JAVEEE010000505.1 GCA_030840615.1 Frankiaceae bacterium
GCCGGCTTGGTGGGCGCGCCGGGGGAACCCGATGCAGCCAGCGCTGCGCCGGTGCCCAAGCCCATGGCGAGGATCAGCCCGGCCACGATGGCGACTGGTCGGTGGGGGGTTTTCATACCTGACAACCTCCTATCAGCTGCGATGGCGTTTCCACCGCTGACAGCGAGCCTGCGGTGCACACGGTGACAGGGCCCTGACGCAAGCTGACACGACACTGAACCGAGATGAAGAACGCGTCAGCAGCCATTCAGGAAGCGTTCATGGTTTCCCTGATGAATTGACGATGTGGTGCTCCGCCAGCCGCCGTTGCTGCACGCGACCGCCGTCGACCGGTGGCGAGTGGTGACCGTCGTGGCGGCGCTCGCTGTCCTCGCTCCGCTGTGGGCCCTTGCCAGCGATGAAGACAGCCTCGCGGGGCTCGCCTCAGCGACGGACGGTGTCACCGCAGCCATCGGGCGGGTGCCATGGCCGGTTGTCGCGGCCGGCGTGGTCGCGCTCACGCTCGGCGTCGCTCACTACCTCCTCGCCGCAGTGGCGATCCGGGTTTCCAGTGGCCGGCCGCTTCCGCTCGGGGAAGCGACGCTGAGCCAGCTCGCGTCCTCGGTCTTCAACCGCGTGGTCCCCGGTGGCATCGGGGGAGCGGCCACGAACGCGCGCTACCTCTCGCGGCGCGGGCTCCCGATGGGCGCGGCACTCGCAGCCGTCGGCACGTTGGGAGTTCTCGGTGCCGTCGCCGACCTGCTGGGAGCCGGTCTGCTCTTGTTGGGCGGCGCGTCGGTGGACCTCGGTGGTGGGACGCAGGAACTAGGCGTGCTCGCCGCCGCAGGCATGCGCTGGGCACCGGTCAGCCATCTGACGGGAGCGGCGGTGGCCGCCATCGCGCTGTTGGCTGCGGGTGGGGCGGCGTATTTCATCGGCCGGCGGCGACGGCGTAACCGCGCTGCGGGTGCAGGTGCGGGCCCCGGCCGGGGTGCGCACGCGATGCGGCAGCTCGCCGAGCTGGTTCGGCGACCGGACCGCATCTCGACACTGCTGGTGGCATCGGCCGGCACGACATTCGTCCTGGCATTTGCCTTCGCGGTCGTCGTACGAGCAGTGGCCGGCGCCGCGGCACCGTCGCTCGCGGCGCTGCTCGTGGTCTATCTCGTCGGGGCTGCGGCGGCATCCGCCGTGCACGTCCCTGCTGTCGCGGGGCCGGCCGAGATCGCGTTGACGGCGGCACTGGTGGCCAGCGGTGTCGGCGCCGGGCCGGCGCTCGTCTCGGTGCTGGTGTTCCGTGGCATCACTTACTGGGCGCCGGTGCCGGTGGGTGTCCTCGCCGTACGCAGCTTGCGTCGTCGCGGTGCGCTCTAGTGGAAGGTGTTCGATGCCCCGAGTGCTGGTGATCGAGGACGAAGTCGGCATCGCCACGGCCGTGCAGCGTGGGCTGATCGCCGAGGGCTTTGCGGTGGACATCGCGGACAACGGTGTCGACGGCCTGTGGCGCGTGAGCGAGCTCGACTACGACGCCGTGGTGCTCGACCTCATGTTGCCGCAGCTGTCCGGCTATGAGGTGTTACGGCGGATGCGCGCTGCCAAGGTCTGGGCACCAGTGCTGATGTTGACCGCGAAGGACGGCGAGTACGACGTGGCCGACGCGCTCGACCTCGGCGCAGATGACTACCTGACCAAACCGTTCTCCTTCGTCGTGCTTATGGCGCGGCTGCGGGCCATGATGCGTCGCGCGCAACGCGAGAGACCGGTCGTGCTGATTGCCGGTGACCTTGAGCTCGACCCGGCGCGTCGCCGGTGTGGGCGCGGCGGGGTCGAAATCGTGCTGACCGCGCGGGAATTTGCCGTCCTCCACTACCTCATGCGGTGTCGCGACGAGGTCGTGTCGAGGAGCGAGATCGTCGCGCACGTCTGGGACGAGAACTTCGACGGAGACCCCAACATCGTCGATGTCTACGTGGGCCGACTGAGGCGCAAGATCGACGCTCCTTTTGATCGAGTGGCCATTGAGACGGTGCGCGGGATGGGCTACCGGCTGCACGGCACCGGCGGGTGAGACGGTGCGCGGTTGGTGGCGACACCGTTCGCTGCGTGCGCGGCTGACGGCCGCCGCGACCGTCGTCATTGCTGCTGTTGTGGCCATCGGCGCCGCACTGCTGCTGTGGCGAGTCAACGCCGCCGTCGTCGCGAAGCTCGACGGGACGATCACGCGCGAGGCGCTCAGCGTCGGCGCGGTGGTGCGCAACGCGGGTCAACCGCAGGTTCCGCGGAAGCTGTCCGGAGACACCGTGGTCCAGGTTGTCGACCGCAGCGGTCACGTCGTTGCCAGCTCGGCGAACATCGACGGCGAGAGCCGGCTGTTCACCTTCAAGGCTCCGACCGCTCTCGCCAATGTGCGCATTCACACGGTCTCCAACGTGCCGGTGGGAGAGCAGGCCGAGTTCCGGGTGGCCGTCACGGAGGTCGGGGGCTCAGTGCCCTACACGGTGTATGTGGGCCGTCCGCTCGACCAGACAATCCAGAGCACCACGGAGCTTGCGATCGGGCTCGCGGTCGGCGTGCCCGCGCTCGCCACAGTGCTCGGCGGCATCACCTGGCTGTTGGTCGGACTTGCCCTGCGACCGGTCGAGGTGCTGCGCCAGCAAGCCGCCAAGATCACCGTCACCGATCTGCATCTGCGCGTTGGCGTGCCTCCGACGCGCGACGAGCTGGCGCGGCTCGCGGCGACGTTGAACGAGCTGCTAAGCGGGCTGGACAAGTCGCTGAGCCAGCAGCGCCAGTTCATCGCGGACGCCGCGCACGAGCTGCGTAGTCCGATCACCTCCTTGATGGCGCAGCTGGAAGTGGCCCAGATCGAGGAGACCCAGATCGAGGAGACCCAACGCAGGGGCGGCGGTGTGACCCCCGCCGAGCTGGCACCCGAGGTGTGGCGACTGTCCCGACTGGTCGACGACCTGCTGACGCTGGCGAGCCTGGATGCCGCGCCGTCGGCACCCGACGTGCCGGTGGATCTCGATGATCTCGTGTTCGCCGAGCTGCAACGGCCGCGACGGCGTACGGACGTCACCGTCGACGTCAGCGGTGTTTCGGCGGCGAGCATTCGCGGTGACACATCCATGCTGACGCGGATGGTGCGCAACCTCCTCGACAATGCGGTGCGGCACGCGCGATCGCGCGTCGAGGTGACGCTGTCCACCGAGGGGATCGAAGCGACACTTGTCGTGGGGGACGACGGCCCCGGGATTCCCGAGCACAAACGCGATGAGGTCTTCGAGCGTTTCACCCGACTGGACGATGCACGTGACCGTGACGCCGGCGGGCGCGGTCTCGGGTTGGCGATCGTGCGCGATGTCGTACGCGCACATCACGGGTCGATCGGCATCACGGACAACCGGCCGGGAGCACGCTTCATCGTTCGGCTGCCGGCCGCAGAACCCGCCTGACCGACTTGTCAGCCGCTGAGAGTGCCATGGCCGTGTGTGGGCCTGACAAGTCGGGCGTTCGGTAGCAGGGAATCAGTCGAGGAAGCGATCGAGCATCGGCAGCAGCAGGTCGGCACGACGGGTCACCTGCATGTGCGTCGTGTCGGGCAGGACGGCGAGCTGCGCACCGGGGATGAGCTGCTGCATGACCGCTCCGTGCTCGATCGTGGTGAAGTCGCGGTCACCGAGCACCAACAGGATCGGCGAGCTGATGCCGGCGAGCTGGTCGTCGGTCCATCCCTGCAGGTCTGCGTTGGACGATGACAACGTCGCCAGAAACTCGTCGAAGTGGTCCGGGTGCGGCGAGAGGCGCTTGTACTCCTCCTGGAAGTCCATGAAGTCCTGCTGGGTCGGCATGCGTGCCGAGGTCGCATATCGGCTCGGGTCGGTCAGGTCTTCGTGCAGCCCGTCGGGTCGCACACTGACCGACGCAGCGACCACGCGACGCACCCGGTCAGGTGAGTTGACCGCGAGCTCCATCGCCACGGCCCCGCCCATGCTGTGGCCGAGCACATGAGCGCGGTCGATGCCCAGGTGGTCCAGCAACCCGACGACGTCGCCGGCCAGCGCGGCCGGTGTGATCTCCCGGCTCGTGTCAGCGGTGCGTCCGTGACCCTGCAGCTCGACACCGATCACCCGGTGCCGCTGAGCCAGCGACGGGATCAACCCGGCGAAGCTGAGTCGGATGCTCAGCATGCCGCCGTGGAGCAGCACGAGCGGCGACCCCGCGCCGTAGGTCTCGTAGAACATGTGGATGCCGTTGACGTCGGCGTATCCGCTCGCTACCGGCTCATTCATGGCGCGCTCCCTCGGCTGCAGGACTACACCATGGAGACGTCGCCGGCTCCCTGACCTCATCGGTGCCGCGAGGCGAACCTCACTGGCTGTTAGCTCCGGCATAAGGGACTATTGAGACAAGGCGGTCCCGCCCCAGCGCCACCGGGACCCGAGTCGTCCCGGGAGGCCCGCGCATGACCGACGTCAGTCGCCGCCGCTTCCTCGCCTACGTGATCGCGGCCCCCACCGTCGTCGCGGCCGCGCGTTGGGCCGATGCCGGCACCAGCACCACCGCCGCGCCGCAGCCGATCCCGTCAGCGCCTGGCCTGTCCGACACCTACGACCTCAACGACCTGCTTACCGACTCCACCAAGACGACCGCCAACATGATCACCGTCCGCGTGAACAAGGACGGCACCGCGTCGTTCGCCTTGCCGCGCATCGAGACAGGTCAGGGCATCACCACCTCCACCGCAATGCTCATCGCCGAGGAGATGGACCTGCCGGTCAGCAAGGTCCACGTCACCCTCGCGGACGCCCGGCCCGAGCTGAAGCAAAACCAGTTCACCGGCGGCTCCAACACCAGCATCTCCACCTACACCCCCATCAGGACCGCCGCCGCCGCCGCGAAACAGCAGATGAAGGGCGAGGCTGCGCGGCGGCTCGGCGTCTCCGCCGACCACCTCACCACTCGCGATGGTGTCGTGCACGCACCCGACGGCCGCACGATCCCCTACGCCGACCTCGCCGAGTCGGCCGCAGCCACGAGCACCCGACAGATCGTCGTGGCGCTCAAGGATCCGTCGGAGTTCCGCATCATCGGCCGACCGCACGGCCGCGTCGACGCGCACGCCGCTGTCACCGGACGCAAGACGTTCACGATGGACATGCACGTCCGCGGCGCGCTGCCGACGATGATCTGCCGCCCGCCCACGATCAAGGGCACGGTCAAGCGGGTGAACAACCGCACCACGGTGACGAACATGCCCGGCGTCACCGACGTCGCCGTCATCTCCGGCGGCGTCGCTGTCCGCGCCCGCACGTTCGGCCAGTGCATCGACGCGGTTCGCGCGCTGAAGGTGACGTGGAACCCCGGCACCGTCGACAAGGACAGCGACAAGACCTTCCTCGCCGAGCTCAAGGCCAACGAGCTGCCGTTCGGCGCCCCCTCGCCCGACCCGCTCGCCGATGTCGTCGACGAGTCGTTCACCTTCTACTGGAAGAGCAACTCCGCGCTAGAGCCCAACGTCGCGATCGCTGACGTGCGCAAGACCCGCGCCACGATCTGGTCGCCGCTGCAGGCGCCGATCTTCACCCAGCAGGAGGTCGCCGATCTGCTCGGCTTCTCGGTCGACCAGGTCAAGGTGCACGTCCTGCCCGGCGGCGGCGCGTTCGGGCGCCGCATGTTCAGCGACGTCGCGCTCGAAGCCGCTGAGGCGTCGAAGAAGTTCGGCAAGCCCGTCAAGCTCATGTGGCACCGCACCGACGAGTTCCGCGCCGGCCGGATGCACCCGATGGCGACCTCACATGTGCGCGCGACGTACAGCGGGGGATCGGTGCTGAGCTTCGAGCAGCGGCACACCAGCATGGCCACCGACTGGTCGATGGGTTTCGGCGAGCCGCTCAGCGCGTCGATGGCGTCGGCGCCGCCCGCCGGCCTCGGCGACCAGGGCTACTCCCAAGGCGTCTGGAACCTCACAATCAACGTCCCCTACAACTTCGGTCAGGTCGACCACGCGATCTACGAGATCCGCAAGTACGACGACATGCACACCGGCAGTGTCCGCAACCTTTACAGCGCCGACGCAGCCGTCGCGCGCGAGCTCGTCGTCGACAAGCTCGCCAAGGCGATGAAGGTGGACCGCTACCGCTTCCGGCAGGAGTTCCTGAAGGACGACGACCTGGCCAGCGGCGTGCTGCACGCCGCTGCCAAGGCGGCGCGTTGGGGCCGGCACATGCCGGCCGGCACCGCGCAGGGCATCGCGTTCCACTCCGAATACCACGGGAAGATCGCTGCCGTCGCCGAGATCGACTGCCGTCCCAGCACGGTCAACCGCAAGAAGCGCCAAGCGGTCACCGGCCCGCGCGTCACCAAGCTCGTCATCGCCGTCGACGTCGGGCTGCCGATCAACCCGCGTGGCCTGGAGGCGCAGATGATGGGCGGCGCGATGGACGCGATCGGCCAGATCCTGACCGAGAGCATGCACCTGCGCGACGGTTACTTCCTCGAGGGCAGCTGGGACGACTACTACTACACCAGGCAGTGGAACGTCCCGCGCGACATCAAGGTCATTGTCATGCCGCCGAGCTCGGACGCCCCCGGCGGCGCGGGGGAGTTCGGTGTCGCGGTGACCAAGGCAGCGGTCGCTTGCGCACTCGCGCAGGCCACCCACGAGACGCCGGCGTACTTCCCGATCAACCACTTCGACCCGCTGCCGTTCCACCCGTTCCCGACCGAGCCACCCATCCCGCAGTCGCCCCGCGACGGCCTGAAGCACGCTCGATAGGAGACCGCCGTGGGCAAGCACACGTTCCGAGTCAACGGTGAGCGCGTAACCGTCAGCGCGCCGAGCGACGTGCGCCTTCTGTGGGTGCTCCGCGACCTGCTGGGCATCACCGGCCCGAAGTACGGCTGCGGCATCGAGGTGTGCCGGGCCTGCACGTCGCACATCAACGGCAAGGCCTTCAACCCCTGTTCCGTGCCGGTCGGGCAGATCGACAGCAACGACGAGATCACCACCATCGAAGGCCTGCCCGACACGGTCGGCAAAAAGCTGCACCCGATGCAGCAGGCCTGGATCGACCGTGACGTCGCGCAGTGCGGCTACTGCCAACCGGGTCAGATCATGGCCGCGGTGGCCAAGGTGCGCGAGGCGCAGCAGGCGGGTCGCGAGATCACCGAGGCTGACCTCGACGACATCCGCAACATCTGCCGGTGCGGCACCTACCACCGCATCCGCGAGGCGATCCACGAGGGTGCCAAGCAGATGGCCGCCGACGACTAGGTCAGGCGGGGCAGCGTCTGGTCAGGCGGCTTGCGCAACCAGGCGCTGCCGCAGGAGGGCGGCGCCGTCGCCGGACAGTCCGTCCAGGCCGGCCGGCCGGCCCGTCATCGCGAGCAGCACCGAAAGCGCGGGTCCCGAGACCTCCGGGCCTTCGCCGTACGACCAGCCGGTGTCGGTCGTTTCCAGTCGCAGACCCTGGATCCGCTTCTTGCCACCGACCGGAAAGCTCGCCTTCGTATACATGTCGAGGCACGCGTTCAGCGCCTCCGCGGCGACCGGCTGCACAAGGCCCAGCGGCCTGCGCAGGTCCTCACCATGCACGACGACCTCGCCGAGCATCGCCATCGCCGGGGCCGGCGGTCGGTTTGTGGTCGTGAGCCGCTGCCGGAACCGGCCGACGATCTCGTCCTGGCTCAATCTCCCGAGCGAGCGCGCCGTGCGATCCATCGACGTGTCGAAGCGGAAACCGCTCGTCACCATGCCCTTGAAGAACTTGCCGGGCGTCTGTTCCGCGCCGGCCAGGATGTGCGCCGCGAGCTGCCCCACCGTCCACTTGCCGCACAGCGATGGTTGCGCCCACTGCTGGGGCGTCAGCCCGGCGATCGTGTCGGCAAGGGTCTTGCGCTCCGCGTGAGTCATGGCCCAGGTCTTAGCGTCGTCCGCCATCGTCGTCCTCGCTTCTGAGTGGTAGCAGCTTCTCGCCGTCCACCTCTACGACGAACGGGCCGGCCGCAAATCGACAGGTCGGACACCCTGCCTTCCCACCATAGGACCGCCTGGTCCGCGCGGGCAGGACTCCGGCGCCGGCCACCGAAACCAGGGGGCATGTCCGTGCGCCCGGTCATCGCCGCAGTCGCAGCTGTGGCACTCGTCAGCGGTGGCGTCGGTGCCGCCGCATCGTCGCAGCCGGCGCCGGCCGCGAAAGCCAG
>JAVEEE010000511.1 GCA_030840615.1 Frankiaceae bacterium
ACCTGGGTGACGTCACCGGTCACCACCATCTTGGAACCGAAGCCAAGACGGGTGAGGAACATCTTCATCTGCTCGGGGCTGGTGTTCTGCGCCTCGTCGAGCACGATGAACGAGTCGTTGAGACTTCTGCCCCTCATATATGCGAGCGGCGCCACTTCGATGGTTCCGCTCGCGATCAGACGCGGGATGGAGTCGGGGTCAATCATGTCGTGCAGGGCGTCGTAGAGAGGTCGGAGGTAGGGGTCGATCTTCTCGTTGAGCGTGCCGGGCAGGAAGCCGAGCCGCTCCCCCGCCTCGACCGCCGGGCGGGTCAGGATGATGCGGTTCACCTGCTTGGCCTGCAGCGCCTGCACGGCCTTGGCCATCGCCAGGTAGGTCTTGCCGGTGCCGGCCGGGCCGATGCCGAACACGATCGTGTGCGCGTCGATGGCGTCGACGTAGCGCTTCTGGTTGAGCGTCTTCGGCCGGATCGTGCGCCCGCGGCTGGACAGGATGTTGAGGCTGAGCACATCGGCCGGTCGCTCGTCGGTCTGCGCGCGCAGCATCGCGAGCGAGCGCTGGACCGCGTCGGCGGAGAGCACGTCACCACGCTCGAGCAGCAGGATCAGCTCGGCGAACAACCGCCCGGCCAGCTCGACCTCGGCCGGGTCGCCGGTGATCGTGATCTCGTTTCCGCGCACATGGATGTCACACGTGAACGCCTGCTCGATCAGCCGCAGCAGCTCGTCGCTGGAGCCCAGGAGCGCGACCATGCTGTGCGCACCGGGCACCACGATGCGCGTGGTGGCCGAGGTCTCGCTCTGCTTGGTCGCCATTCTCGGGATCAATGCTAGCCGGAGCGGACGCTCCGGACATCCCAACCGGCTTCAGGCAGGAGGAATCGTCACGCTCGTGCAGTCGTGTGCCAGCATCCAGCTCCAGCCTTCACGCTGAGAGTTGACGACGCCGGCGGTCGCGCCGCAGTCACAGCGTGCGACCCAGCCGTCGGTCACGGACAGGAAGACTTCGCACGCCGCGACGCCGCGGTCATGTGCTTCTCGTTCCGGTGGCGTGGCGGGTGGTGGCGACGACCTGACGGTGCTCACTGCGGCGCACGCCGGGCAGATCGCGACACGGGAGTGCAGGTCGTCAGGCCAGATGAGGAAGTCGGCCGACGGGATCAGGAAGCCACACGCGTCACAGGCCAGCGTCGAGCCACCGTTTCGCGACATCGCGGACCTCCGTCATCGGAAGGGTCGACACTGCGCGTGGTCCGGACCGCGCGGCCCTGGGATGCGAGTTGAGCCTAGGACAGATCCGGCTATTGCGACACCTCGTGCGGGGCCGACGGCGTTGTCAACCCGGCGGCCAGCCCATCGACCGCCCGCCGAGCACGTGGAGGTGGGCGTGGAAGACGGTCTGATGCGCGGCTGCGCCGGTGTTGGCCACCAGGCGGTAGCCATCGTGGGCAATGCCCTCCGCCGCAGCGACCTCGCCGGCCAGCTGGATCATCGCGGTGACCGTGCCAGGGGCTGCAGCGGCGACCTCGACCAGGTTGGCGTAGTGCTCCCGCGGGATGACGAGGCTGTGCTTGGGCGCTACGGGCGTGATGTCGCGGAAGGCGATCGCCGACTCGTTCGCAGCCACCACGTCGGCCGGCACCTCGCCGGCCACGATCCGGCAGAACAGGCAGTCCGACATGCGCGGCAGCCTAAGGCGAGTTCAGGCGCGTCGGTAAACCACCCGGGTGGGTTCGGCGTCGTACCTTCGTGATCGAAAGCGTCGTCGGCGACCGGAGGGGGCGGTTCTTGGACGCCCCGACGCGAGTCGACAGTGGTCGCGACGCCGACGAGGCGCTCGTGGCGATCTACACCGCCCAGTACCGATCCCTGGTTCGGATGGCCGTGCTCCTGCTACGGGACACGGCTGCGGCCGAGGATGTCGTCCAGGACGCTTTCGTCGCGATGCACGGGTCGTGGCGGCGGATTCGGGACACCGACAAGGCTCTCGCCTACCTGCGACAGGCGGTGGTCAACCGGGCCCGGTCCCGGTTGCGGCACCTCAAGGTCGTCGAGCGCAAGGCGCCCGCCCCGATGCCGGACGCCGCCAGTGCCGAGTACGGCGCGATGCAGGCGGTCGAGCGCACCGCCGTGATGACTGCTCTTCGTGAGCTGCCTAACCGCCAGCGCGAGGTCCTCGTGCTGCGCTACTACTCCGACCTTTCCGAAGCCCAGATCGCCGACGCGCTGGGCATCAGTCCAGGCGCGGTGAAGAGCCACGCTTCGCGGGGCATCGCCGCCCTGCGCGACACCTTGGAGTCCCTGTCATGAGCCCCCGCCGCGACATGAACGACGGCCGGGACGACCGGCTCGAAGCGCTGCTCCGCAACGCACTGCACGAGGAGGCGGACGCCGTGGCGCCTGCAGGAGATGGTCTGTCCCGGATCCAGCGGCGCGTCGGCGCGGACCGCGCGCGGCAGCGCTGGCTGCGGCCCGCCCTCGGTCTCGGCTCGGTGGCCCTGCTGGCAGCTCTCGGCGTCGGCGTCTACGCCGTCACCAACGGCACCACCGGCAAGGACACCATCGTTCCCGGCGACGTGACCCAGACGCCGACCAGCAGTGAGACGCCCGAGCCGACACCGAGCGAGACGACCGTCCCCGTGGCCACCGACAAGTTCCCCCGGCTCGCGATCTTCCCCTTCACGAGCGCGGAGGACGAGAAGACCTGGGAGCAGGCCTACGCCGACGGGCACGAGCCGTGGAAGGCCGACCCGACCGCCGTGTCGCAGTTCTGGGTGAACAACTACCTGCAGCAGCCGGCCATCGACAAGGTCATCTCGAAGACGCTCGCCGCTGACGGCAAGTCCGCCGAGGTCACCCTCGGCCGCACGATGACGGCCGAGCAGAAGAAGACCGTGCCGGTCACCGTCGTCCAGCTCGTCCAGTACGGCAAGGGCTGGGTCGTCGTCGGCGCCGCTGATGCTGCGGCGCCGCCCTACCAGGTGACCGTGGCGACGCCGACGCCCGGCACCACCGTGCGCGCGCCGCTGACCGTGAGCGGACCAGGTGGCTTCGGAGTCGAAGAGTCGGTGCAGGTCGACGTCCGCGACGCAGCGTCGGCCACCAGCTACGGCACCGGTGTCGCGTCGTTCGGCAACGGCGTCCCGACCTGGTCGGTGGACGTGTCGTTCCGGCAGCCGACGGGACCGAACGGTGTTCTCGTCGCGACCGAGGACTCTGCCGCCGACGGCGGCCCGCAGCGTCTCGTGGCCGTGCCGGTGCAGTTCGGCGAGGGTTCGGGAACCGCGGCACCGCCGCAGTTCTTCTACGCCATCAAGAACGGTCGAGTGACGAAGTTCGCCTCACGCAACGGCGCGGCCATCGACTACCTCACCGACCCGCAGCCGGGCGGTGGCGCCGAGGACCCGCAGCTCAGCCGGGACGGCAAGCTCGTCTACTTCCTCCAGAACGGCGGCACTTGCGTCAACGGTCTGATGTCGGTCTCGACGGCGACGTCGGACAACACGCCACCGACCACGTCCGTCGCGAGCCCGGACGCCGGCTACGTCATCACCGGCTACAGCGTCGACTCACAACTGCCCGGCGAGACGCGCTACGCGTTCTTCGAGCAGGCCTGCGACAGCTCCGCCGACCCGCAGGCCAAGCTCGTCATGCTCGAGACCAGCGGCAGCAGGCACGTGATCAAGTACCACGGCCTACCGCCGACGATCGTCGGCGACCCGTCGTACGAGCCGACGGCACAGGTGCAGCTGATCGACGCCATCGTGCGCACCGGCACCAGCGGCTACATCGCCCGCTACGACGACGTCAACGACAACACGCCGACCCCGCAACGGCACGCGTGTCCCGGCCTGGACCCGAACGACGGCCAGCCCGAGGCTCTCGAAATGGATGCGAGCGGCGTGCTGTACGTCGCCCTGCAGACCGGGTCCTCGATGGACGTGGTCCGGTGCGGTGTCAACAAGCCGAGGGTCGTCTTCAGCGTGGCTGGCAACGACCAGCCGGCAGATGTCGACGTCGCCAACGACGGCAGCAGCATCCTGTTGACCGATGACAGCGGCAAGGTGTGGCGCTGGGACGGCAGTGGCAACGCGGTCGAGCTCTCGCCGTCGGTGCCACTCACCCACGTCACCTGGTAGCAGCCGTCCGACTTGTCAGCCGCGAATCGACTCCCAACTCGATGAGCGGCTGACAGCTGGGTCAGCGCCAGCGGCTGGCCGCGCTCAGCACACTCAGCGCCGCGACACCCGCCGTCGACGTCCGCAGCACCGAGCTCCCCAGGCGACAGACCCGGGCGCCGGCCACGATGAACATGGCGAGCTCCGATGGTGCGATCCCGCCCTCCGGCCCGACGACGAGCACGACCTCACCGGTCTCGGGGACGTCGACCGAGGCGAGCGCGTCGGTGGCGTCCTCGTGCAGCACAACGGCCAGCGACGCGGCGGCAAGCCGACCGGCGACGTCAGCTGTCGAGGCAGGTCCCGACACGTCAGGCACCCAAGCGCGGCGTGACTGCTTCGCCGCCTCCCGCGCGGTGGCTGACCACTTCGCCGTCGTCCGATCGGTCCAGCGGGCGACGGAACGTTCGGAGGCCCAGCCGACCACCTCGTCGACACCGACCTCGGTCATCGACTCGACCGCGTCGGTGTCCCGGCCGCCTTTCGCGAGTGCCTGGACGACGACCAACCGCGGCTGCGGCGCGGGCACCGACTCGCGCCCACTCACGTCGACGACAAGCCGACTACGCGCGACCTCGACGACGACGCCGTGTGCCAGCAGCCCGGCACCGTCACCGACGTCGATCGGTTCACCGGCCTGCAGCCGTCGTACGTCGGCAGCATGCCGACCCTCGGGCCCGTCGATCACCACCCGGTCGGTCGCCAGCGCGGCGGTGTCGACGAAAAAGAGCGGTGCCGTCACGTGCGCACCGTCACTTGAAGGCGTCCCGCAGGCGCGAGAACAACCCGCCGTTGGCTGCGGTCGTGCTGGTCACCGTGAACTCTGGCTTCTCCTCGCCACGCAGCTTGGCGAGGTCGCGGAGCAGCCGCTCCTGCTCGGGGTCGAGCTCGCCCGGTGTCTCCACGACGAGGTGCACGTGCAGGTCGCCGCGACCGACCCCGCGGGACAGGTGCGGCACCCCCCGCGCACGCAGCGTCAGCACCGACTCCGACTGAGTGCCCGGCTTGACCGTGAGTGTCTCCGGCCCGTCGAGCGTCTCAAGCGCCACCGTCGTACCGAGTGCGGCAGCCGTCATCGGCAGCGACACCTCGCAATGCAGGTCGTCGCCGTCGCGGGTGAACACCGGGTGCTCGCGCTCGATCACCTCGACGAACAGGTCGCCGGCCGGGCCGCCGCCGGGGCCGACCTCGCCCTCGCCGGTCAGCCGGATGCGCGTGCCATCCTCGACGCCTGCCGGGATGGCAACCTGCAAAGTGCGTTCCCGTTGCACCGTGCCGACGCCGCCACAGACCTTGCAGGGGTTCTTGATGACCCGGCCGGCGCCGCCG
>JAVEEE010000512.1 GCA_030840615.1 Frankiaceae bacterium
GGCCACGCGTGGACGATCGACACCTTCTCGTCCTGGATGGTGCGCAGCGTCTCCTCGGCGTCGAACGTCTCCGCGACGACCAGGCACGCCCCGGCGGACAGGCTCGAGCCCATCACCATCGCGAAGCCCGCGGTCCAGAAGAACGGGAACGCGCTGTAGACCCGGTCACCCGGCAGCAGCCGCTGCCGGGAGGCGAACCGCCATGACTGCAGGGCCGGAGACCGATGCGCGTGCAGCACGCCCTTGGGCAGCTCGGTCGTGCCGGAGGTGTAGATGATGACGGCGTCGTCGGCGGGAGTGATCGCCGCGACAGCCGCGTCGAGGACGTCGTCGGCGATGCCGGTGCCGGCGTCGAGCAGGGAGGCCACCGGCGCGCAGGCGCCGTGCGCTTCGCCGCCGTCGACGTCGTACACGTGACGCAGCTGCGGGAACAACGGGCTCATCAGCGCCGCCGCCGGGCCGTCGAGCAGACCCGGAGTATCGGTCGCGAGGGCCTCGAGCGGGGACCGGGCGAACCCCCGCTGCACGACCAGCACGCTGACGCCGGAGTGCGCGAGCAGCTGGCCGAGCTCCTCGCCCGTCGCGAAGGTGCTGAGCGGCACGAGGACGCCCCCGCACATGGCGACGCCGAACGCCGCCGACAGCCACTCCGCGCGGTTGGGCACGAGCAGGCCGACGCGCGTGCCGCGCCCGACACCGGTGGCCAGGAATCCCTTGGCATAACGGCGCGATTCGCGCCACAGGTCGTCGTAGGTCCAGCGGGTCGTCGACCCGTCCGCGGCTCGGGCGGCAACGGCCTCCAGCTCGCGGTGCGCGCCGCAGGTCTCGGCGAGCAGTTCGCCGAGAGTCAGCGCCCCGATGCCCGCCTCGGACTCGGCGGGGGGCCCGGTGAACGTCGTCATACGCCCGCCGGGGTCACCGCGGGAGCTCCACCTCGACGTCACCAGCGGCAAGCACGCTGCCGTCCTGGTTGGACATCGTCACCTTGATCGTGGCGATGGGCACCGCGAGCAGCTTGTCGTCGCGGATGTCGGTGACCTCGCCGTCGATGAGTGTCGCGTCACCCTCGAACGGCGGGAACCGGTACTGGATCCGCGAGTGCCGGATGAATGCGCGGGCGCCGGCCCAGTAGGCGATGTAGTCGAGAGCCCACGCACCCATCGACGCGCCGTAGCCGTAGCCACGCGGCATCCCGATGAGTGTCGCGTGCTCGGCGTCGGCGTGCCCGCGCGACGGGCCCTTGTAGAGACCGTCGTTGTCGCCGGGGTCGACACCGACCGCGTCGATCTCGCCCTGTGCCATCTCCGGAAGCCAGCCGGCTTCGGCGATGTTCTTGGAGACGACGTTGGGACGCGACCCCCAGACCGTGAACGGGAACGCGCGCCACTCGGTGGTGAAGGTCGCGATCGTGTGCGGTCCGATGGCGCGGGTGACCAGCCGTTCACCGACGCTGACGTCCGCCGTACGCCGCCCGTCACCACCGGAGCCCGTCGTGATCCAGGTGATGCGCAACTTGTCGAGATCGGCCAGTTGGTCGGCGGTCCAGGTCGGACGCGGCGCCTGCTGCCCGAAGAAGCCGAGCTGACGAGCGCGTTCGGCGTTGTAGCGGACCGACGTCGACACCTGACGCGACACGTTCTCACCGCGCTGGTTGACGTGGGTCGTCTCACCGCGCGCGAACATCGTCGGGCCGGCGAACTTCGTCTCCTTGACGGCGTAGTCGAGGAACCGCCGGTCGCTGTGCAGGTGGTCGCCGGGGAGGATGCGTGGCCCGTAAAACCACCACTCGTCGCCGCCGAAGATCATGTGCGAGCCAGGGATGTTGCCGACGATCGCCGGGCTGGCGCCGTGGCCGATGTCGCAGGCGACGGAGAACGACTGCGGCGCGATGATGCGGCCGTGCGGGCCGGCCGCGGCAGCATCGACGTCGTAGTGCAGCGGGTTGGGGTATTGCATGCCCTGCGCCCAGCGGCGGATGTCGCCGACCGCGACCGGGTCGAGCAGCTCGACGGTCGGCAGTGGCTTGCCGACGTAGCGGTCGACGTCACTGGTGTCGAGGGTGAACGTGTCGCTGCCCTGCACGTCGGTCATCCGGGTCCCTGTTTCCGTCGCGCGCACCTGGGTGACGCTCACTGTTTCTCTATCTTCTATATGAAAGCATAGTTAGCCGATCGCGGTACAGGGCCGTGAGTGAGCCACGGCCGCGGCATCACCGGCACTCAGCCCTTGGGGAGGCCGAGGACCCGCTCGCCGATGATGTTGCGCTGCACCTCCGAGGTGCCGCCGTAGAGCGTCGCCGCGAGCGCGTCGTGCCGCTCGAATGCCAGCGCCTCGTCCCCCAGCCCGGCCGGACCCGCGACTGTCGCCGCGAGGTCCCAGGTGCGTTGCAGAGCCTCGGAGCCGAGCAGCTTGAGGATGAAGAACTCCTTGCCGGGGTCACCGCGCAGGCTGTTGGTCAGGCTGCGATAGCCGGTCATCCGCAGTGCCTCGGCGTCGGCGAGGCGCCGGCCCAGCTCGACCAGCTGTTGGTCGTCGAGCCCGCCGCCGTGCTGGCGTACGGCGCGCAACCCACGGCCGATCTCGACCCAGTTCATGATCCAGATCATGTCCCGCTCGTGGTCGAGCGAAGCCATGGCGACCTGCCAGCCGGCATTTTCGACACCGAGCAACGCACTCGTCGGCACCTCGACGTCGTCGAGGAACACCTCGCAGAACGTTTCGTCGGTGATGGTCGCCATCCGGATCGGTCGCACCGTCACGCCGGGCGACTGCATGTCGAGGATCAGGCAGGAGATGCCACGGTGTTTCGGTGCGTCCGGGTCGGTGCGGACATACAGCGTGGCCCAGCGCGACTCGTGCGCCTGCGTCGTCCAGATCTTCTGCCCGTTGACGATGTAGCGGTCGCCGTCGCGGACGGCTTTGGTACGAAGGCCGGCGAAGTCCGAGCCGGCGCCCGGCTCGGACATGCCGAGTGCCCACCACTCGTCGCCGCGCAACACCGGCACGAGCAGCCGCTCGATCTGTTCGGGTGTGCCGAACGCGCGCAACCCGGGCGCGACGACGCCGACACCTTGGATGTTCGGCAACTTCGGCGCGGCGCGGGTCGCCGACTCGAGCCGCACCGTGAGGGCTTCGAGCGGTCCGAGCGAACGACCGCCGTGCTCGGTCGGCCACGCCGGCTGCAACCAGCCAGCCTCGAACGCCGCGACCTGATGCGCGCGTCGCAGCGAGATGTCCCAGCGATAGTCCGCGTAGCGGTCGTCGTAGTCCGCGGGCAAGAAGTCCGTGAGCCAGGCGCCGTACTCCTCGCGCACCGCGCGCTGTTCGTCGGTCTCCCGCAGGTCCATCTCAGCTCGCCTCTGCCGGTGGGTCGGCAACGGCGCGAACGAGGGACGCGGCCGCCGCACGATAGAGCGATGCGCTGTCGCCGAGCAGCGCCGCCGACTGCCATGCCCTGCGCAGATAGAGATGCAGGTCGTGCTCCCACGTCATGCCGAGCGCGCCGTGCACCTGCACACCGGCGCGCGCCGTCTCGGTCGCGGCGTCGCCCGCCGCAGCCTTGGCGATCGCCGCAGCGCGCCACGTCTCGTCCGGATCGGCGAGCGGGTCGGCGACGAGCATCGCTGCGGCATAGGTGAGGCTGCGCGCGCGCTCGATCGCGACGTAGCAGTCGGACAGCCGGTGCTTGACGCCTTGGAACGATCCGATGACACGATCGAACTGCTCGCGCGTGCCGGCATGAGCGACCGCAATGTCGAGCACCCGCGCGGCCAACCCGACCATCTCCGCCGCGGCGGCCGTGAGCGGCAGTGCCAGCGCCGCCGACGCGTCGACCGGGAACATGGCCTCTGCGTCAGCATCAACGGTGAGTTGTGCGACGGGCCGGGACGCGTCAACCGCTTCTGCGGGATGAAGTACGACGCCGTCGCCGGGACGCAGCATCGCGGCAACCGTCGATCCGTCGTCGGTGTCCGCGAGGACGACGAACAGCTGTGCGCGGGTGGCATCGGCGACTCCGTCGACGGTGCCGCGCAACCGACTACCCGAGATGGTCAGCGTCGCGCCGACGCCGGTCGCCGCGAGCGCGCCGACCGTCCCCTCGGCGAGCTCCTCCTGCCAGCGCCGGGCCGGCGGGCCGGCGGCACGGAGCACGCCCGCGGCGAGACCGACGCTGCTCAGCAACGGTGCCGGTGCGGCGGCCGCACCGAGCTCCTCGAGAACGGCGACGAGCTCGATGACGCCAAGGCCCTCGTCTTCGTCGAAGAGCGCGAGCGCCGTCCAGCCGAGCCCGACGAAGGTCTGCCACAGCGGACGCCATGCATCGCGGTCGTCGAGGCAGCTGCGAACGAGTGCAGGCGGGCACTCCTTGGTCAGGACGTCGCGGACCGCGGCGCGCAGCTCGAGCTGGCTGTCGCTGAAACCGACGTTCACTTGGCGAATTCTATTTGTGTAATGATTGAGAACTCTTGGCGCCTGCCCGCCGCACAACCGCGGCCTGAACGACCCT
>JAVEEE010000513.1 GCA_030840615.1 Frankiaceae bacterium
ACGGGCGCCGCCAGCAGCCTGCCCCATCGACGCTGTCCAGGCTCTGCGTGGATGCCGTGCCGGCGCTGCACAAGGACGTGAGGCATCTGTTCCCCCCTGAGGACCGTCTCCGCCATTCGACGCGCGACCTGGCCAAACGGTTGCACGGACTTGTCGGCTGTGCGGCAGAACTGCCGGACCCGCGGAGTCGGCTGGATGGTTGCGCCGCCAGACTGTGCGACATGTCCTCAGTCCGCGCGGGTGCTTGACCGTGCCCGCCGACCGGTTGTTGCTGCTCGACACTCCATCGCTGTACTTCCGCGCGTTCTACGGCGTGCCGGAGTCCGTGACCGCCGCGGACGGTACGCCGGTGAACGCCATCAGGGGCCTGCTGGACTTCATCGCCCGCCTCGTCCGTGACCGCCGGCCGACCCGGCTGGTCGCGGCGATGGACGCCGACTGGCGACCGGCCTGGCGAGTCGCCGCGATCCCGTCGTACAAGGCGCATCGAGTCGCCGCGGACGGCGGCGATCAGACGCCGGACTCGTTGGAGGTGCAGGTCCCGGTCATCGAACAGGTGCTCGACGCACTCGGTCTGTGCCGGATGGGCATCGCGGACTACGAAGCCGACGACGTCATCGGCACGCTGGCGACCACGGCCGGATGCGCTGTCGACGTGGTGACCGGTGACCGCGACCTCTTCCAGCTCGTGCGTGACGACCAGCCGGTTCGCATCGTCTACACAGCGAAAGGGGTGGGTCAGGCCAGCGCTTGGGATGAGGCAGCCGTGACGGCGAAGTACGGCAACCCCGGGCGCAGCTACGGCGAGTTCGCGACACTGCGCGGCGACGCGTCCGACGGACTACCCGGGGTGCCGGGGGTGGGCGAGAAGACCGCGGCCGCTCTCGTCACACGATTCGGCTCGGTCGAGGAGATCGTCGCTGCGGCGGCGACGGGATCTGACGAAGGCTTCCCGGCCGGGGCGCGCGGAAAGGTGCTCGCCGCCGCCGACTACCTCACCCGCGCGCCGGCAGTTGTGCGCGTCGTCTGTGACATCGACCTGCCTGATCACGACGACCGGCTCCGGGCGACACCGAAGGACCCTGAGGCACTGCTGGCGCTGTCCGAGCGCTGGAACCTCGACTCCGCGCTCAACCGGGTGCTCGACGCGATCCGTCAGGTGACGCCGGAGTAGGCCACCACGCCTCGGCGCAGGTCGCGCACCGCCTGGGCAGCCGTTGTACGGACCGGCGAGCCCTCCGGCGCGGCGACCGCGACCTGGTCGAGCAGGTCGATCAGCTGCTTCATCCAGCGGACGAAGTCACCGGGCGCCTGTGCGATGTCGACGAGGACCTGGTCGAGCGATGCGCCGCGGGCCCACCGCCACGCCGCCCAGGCGAAACCCAGATCGGGCTCTCGAAGGAAGTCCAGCCTGGCGTCATGTTCCGTCGCCTGAAGCGAAGCCCACAGTCGCATGAGGTCACTGGATGCGGACCGCACCGCGCCGGGCGGCAACCTGGGTGCGGCTTCGTCGTCGCGCCGCGCCTCATAGACCAGTGCCGAGCAGACCGCGGCCAGCTCCGCGGCGTCGAGGTGATCCCAGTGGCCCTCACGCAAAGCCTCGGCGATGACGAGATCCGACTCGGAGTAGATCCGAGCGAGCACCCGTCCGGCGTCGGTCACGGTGTCGCCGTCCAGATATCCGAGCGAGTCGAGAACACCGCAGACCCGATCGAACATGCGCGCAATCGAGTTGGTGCGACTCTCGACCCGCTGCTCCAGCTGCAAGGTGTCACGATGCAGCCGGTCGTGGCGCTCGGCCCACCTGGCGTGATCCTCCCGGTCGGCGCATCCGTGGCACTGGTGGCGGCGGATCGCGGCGCGCAGCCGGGCGATCTCGTTGTCATCGGCGGCGGCTGCCCGCCCGCGTCGTGCCCGGGCCGGCTCGTCTTGCAGGCCCAGGTTGCGCAACGACGAGGCCAGGTCGCGACGGGCCTGCGGCGACCGCGGGTTGAAGTTGCGCGGCAGCCGGACGCGTGAAACCGCCTCCACCGGGGTCGGGAAGTCGACGACCGACAGCCGCTTGACCTGCCGATCGGCCGTCAGCACGACGGGACGGGGATCCCCGACGCCGACGCCGCCGACCGGGTCGATCACCACCGCCAGACCGGCGCGGCGACCGGCAGGCACCCGGATCACGTCACCGGCGCGCAGCTGCTCGAGGGATTGCGCCGCAGCGGCCCGACGCTGCGCCGCACCCTCACGCGCCAGCATGGTCTCGCGGTCCTTGAGCGCTCGACGCAGTCCGGCGTACTCATCGAAGTCGCCGAGGTGGCAGTGCATCGACTCGCGATAGCCGGCCAGCGCCTCTTCGTTGCGTTTGAGCTGCCGGGCGAGGCCGACAACGCCGCGGTCTGCTTGGAACTGGGCGAAGGACAACTCGAGCAGCTCTCGCGCGGCATGCCGACCCAGCGCACCGACGAGATTGACCGCCATGTTGTAGGACGGCATGAAGCTCGAGCGCAACGGATAGGTGCGCGTGGAGGCGAGGCCGGCGACGTGGCGTGGGTCGAGTCCGGGCGTCCAGAGCACGACCCCGTGTCCTTCGACGTCGATGCCCCGCCGGCCGGCGCGACCGGTCAGTTGGGTGTATTCCCCCGGCGACAGATCGACGTGCGCCTCGCCGTTCCACTTGACGAGCGACTCGAGGACGACGCTGCGTGCGGGCATGTTGATGCCGAGCGCGAGCGTCTCGGTCGCGAAGACCGCTTTGACCAGTCCCTCGCTGAAGAGCTGTTCCACGATCTCCTTGAAGATCGGCAGCATGCCCGCGTGATGCGCAGCGACCCCGCGCTTGAGTGCATCCAGGAACTCGCCGTAGCCGAGCACGGCCAGGTCGTCGGTGGGCAGTGCCGCGGTCCGTTCCTCGACGACGCGGCCGATGCGGTCGCGTTCGTGGGGTTCGGTCAGCCGCAGGCCCGCCCGAAGACACTGCAGCACCGCGGCGTTGCAACCCGCGCGGCTGAAGATGAAGACAATGGCGGGCAGCAAGCCGGCCCGGTCGAGGCTCTCCACGATCTCGGGACGCGTCGGAACGGACACCCGACTGCGCGGCCGCCTGCCGCCGCGTTGTGGTCGGCGATCAGCGGACGGGAATGACCGCGCGAAGCGCGCCTCCTCGCCGGCGAGCTGGGTCAGCGCGGGGTTGACGTCGTGCTGTGCGTCATCGACGAACAAGTCATGCATACGCCGGCCGACGAGCACCGACTGCCACAGGGGAACAGGACGGTGCTCCTCGACGATGACCGTCGTATCACCGCGGACCTCCTGCAGCCAGTCGCCGAACTCCTCGGCGTTGCTGACCGTCGCCGACAGCGAGACGAGCGTCACGGTGTCGGGCAGGTGCAAGATGACCTCTTCCCACACGGCACCCCGAAAACGGTCGGCGAGGTAGTGCACCTCGTCCATGACGACGTGGCTGAGCCCACGCAGCGCCGGGGATCCCGCGTAGAGCATGTTGCGGAGCACCTCGGTCGTCATCACGACGATGGGTGCGTCGCCGTTGACCGCGTTGTCGCCGGTGAGCAGACCGACGCTGGCAGCGCCGTGCCGTTCGACGAGGTCGTGAAACTTCTGGTTGGAGAGCGCCTTGATGGGCGTCGTGTAGAAACACTTGCCGCCGGATCGCAGCGCGAGAAACGCGGCGAACTCCCCGACGATCGTCTTGCCCGACCCCGTCGGAGCGGCGACCAGCACCCCGTGACCGTCCTCGAGCGATTCGCAGGCGCGCAGCTGGAAGTCGTCCAGCGTGAACGCGTAGCCGGCCGCGAACTCCAGGAGCGCCGGCCGGCTGCTGCGCTGGCGAGCCGCGGCGTACCGCTCCGCGGGGCTGGCCATGACACCCAGGCTACGGGCCGTGCGCGTCAGGGCGCGATCACACGAACGGCGCCGGGCACCACCTCGCAGGTGACCGGAAGCTCGCCGACGTACTCGCCGTCGGCGTAAACGGTCACGTCGGCGGCGTTGATGCTCACTTTCCTGGCCCGCCTCATGGTCACAGCCGGGTGGTCGCGATGCGTGCCTTTGAAGACCTTCGGGAAGGCGCGGAGGAACGCCGGTTTGGACACCGGGCCGAGGACAGTGACGTCGACCAGCCCGTCATCGACCTCCGCGTCGGGGCAGATGAGCATCCCCGCGCCGTAGGACTTCGCATTGCCGACGGCGACGAGCATCGCCTCGGTCTCGAGGCGTTCGCCGTCGATCTCGAGGACGAACGGCACCGGCTTGAACACCCCGAGCTCGGCGACGATCGCGAAGTTGTAGCGCATCCGGCCGCGCGGCCACGTCATGCGGTTGGCGCGGTCATTGACGCGCGAGTCAAAACCCGCGCTGAGCACGCATCCGAACCAGCGGCCGTCGCCGATGCGCACGGCGTCCATGGCGCGGGTCGCGCCGACCGCGAGCTGGTCGGCGACAACCCCTGCGGCGGCGACTGGGTCCTTCGTCGGCAGGCGCAACGTCGAGGCGAGGTCGTTGCCGGTGCCGGCGGGGATGATGCCGAGCGGTGTCGACGTGCCGGCGACGACGTTGAGAGCCAGGTGCACCATGCCGTCGCCGCCGAGCGCGACGAGAGCATCGACACCGTCTTCGACCGCCTGGCGAGCGAGCGCCTTGGCGTCGTCGGCGTCCCGCCCAACGAGAATCGCGACGTTGGATCCACCGGCGCGCAACCGCTCGGTGACGCGGGCGACCATGCCCGCGGCCCGGCCCTTACCCGCGGTGGGGTTCACCAACAGTGCGACGTTGCTCATCAGGGCGCCACCGGTTCGTCGTCGAGCGGCGACAGCTCATCGTCCGCGAGGTGAGCGTAGGGGGACGCGTCGGCGCGGCGGGCAACGCGGCGATCGTGAACGTTCGCGATGCCCAACGCGACCGCATAGAGCAAGCAGAGCGGCACGGCCAGCGCCAACATCGTGAACGGGTCCTGCGTCGGTGTCGCCACCGCGGCGAACGCGAAGATGCCGAAGATGATGCCGCGCGTCCAGCGGCGCAACCGCGCGTAGGACAGCACGTTGGCGAGGTTGAGCATCACCACGACAAGCGGGAACTCGAAGGACACGGCGAACACGAGGACGATGGCCACGACATAGGACAAGTAGCTGTCGAAGGTCAGCAGCGAGGTGAGGCCGTTGTCGCCCTTCGCGAATCCCAGGAGGAAGTGCAGCCCCCTCGAGAGCGTGAGGTAGGCGAACAAGCCGCCTAGTGCGAACAGCACCATCGAGGACCCGACGAACGACAAAGCCCACTTCCGCTCGTTGCCGTGGAGCCCGGGGGTGATGAACCGCCAGAGCTGCCACAGCCAGACCGGTGCGGACAGGATCAGCCCGGCGTACAAC
>JAVEEE010000518.1 GCA_030840615.1 Frankiaceae bacterium
CGGACGGGCTGCAGCATCTGGCTGCCCACGCCGGCGCGGCGCTCGAGGGAGCATCGCCGCAGGACGTGCTGCGCTGGGCGTTCGAGCGCTTCGGCGAGCGTTTCGTCGTCGCGACGTCGATGGCGGAGGGCGTGCTGCCGCACATGGCCGCCGAGATCCGGCCCGGTGCCCGGGTGATCTTCCTGGACACCGGCTACCACTTCGCCGAGACGCTGGGCACCGCCGACGCGGTCGAGTCGACCATGCCCATCACGCTGCTGCGGGTGCGCCCGGAGCTGTCGGTCGCGGAGCAGGACGAGGCCTACGGCAAGGACCTGTTCGCCCGCGACCCGGACCAGTGCTGCCGGATGCGCAAGGTGGAACCGCTGCGCAAGGCGCTCGCGCCCTACCTCGCGTGGGCATCCGGCATCCGCCGGGCGGAGACCGAGGCGCGCAAGGGCATCGGCCTCGTCGAGTGGGACGCGACCAACGGCCTGGTCAAGGTCAACCCGCTCGCCGCGTGGACCCAGGACGACGTCGACCGCTACGTCGCTGACAACGGGCTGCTCGCCAACCCGCTGCTGCAGGACGGATACGGCTCCATCGGCTGCGCACCGTGCACGCTGCGCGGCAGCGGACGCGCCGGTCGATGGACCGGCACCGGCAAGGTGGAGTGCGGCCTACACGCCTGATGCCGCTGGTCATCGCGGCTCACGGAAGCGCTGACCAGCGTTTCGCCGACACTGTGGAACTGATCGCGGGCCGCGTGCGGCTGCTGCGCTCCGGCCTCGACGTGCGGGTGGGATTTCTCGAACACGGGCCCCCACACCTCGCCGACGTCGCCGCTGCGGGCAGCGTTGTCGTGCCGCTGCTGCTCTCGTCCGGTTACCACGTGCGCGTCGACCTGCCCGAGCAGGTGCCAGGCGCTCGCGTTGCCCGGGCCGTGGGCCCGGACCCACGCCTGGCCGAAGCCCTCGCCGAACGCCTGGCCGAAGCCGGCTACGACGGCCGGTCACCAGTCGTGTTGGCCGCCGCCGGCTCGGCCGACGAGCGGGCCCTGGCCGACGTACGGTCGATGGCGACGCTGCTCGCCGCACAACTCGGCGCCGACGTCACCGCGGCCTTCGTGTCGGCCGGTGAGCCACGCGTCGCCGACCTGGTCCGGCCCCACGCGGAGCACGACCACCCAGGCGTCGTGGCGTCGTACCTGCTGGCACCCGGGGTGTTCCACGACAAACTCGTCGCGCTGGGCGCCGACGTGGTCAGTGCGCCCATCGGCGACCACCCGGCGGTGGCGCAGCTGCTTCTCGACCGCTACGACGACCTAGCTGATCAGACGCCGGGGCGAACGGCTCCGGCGTAGTCGCTTCGGAACGCGCTGCTGACGCGCACGTTGGCCCCGGTGTAGGGCGCCTCGATCATGTTGCCGTTGCCGACGTAGAGCCCGACGTGGTGCAGGTCGCTGCCGAAGAAGACGAGGTCGCCCGGCTGCAGCTGGTCACGCGAGACATGGGCGCCCTCGTTCCACTGCGATCCGGTGTAGTGGTCGAGGTAGACGCCGGCCTTCGCCCAGACGTACTGGGTGAGACCCGAGCAGTCGAAGGAGTCCGGGCCGGCCGCGCCCCACTGGTAGGGCTTGCCGATCTCGCGGTAGGCCCACTGCACCGCGACGGACGCACCGCCGGAGCCCGACACGATCGGCGTCGAGTTGGTCGACTGGGTCGCGAGGTTGCGCGCGGCCGCAGCGGCTGCGGCCTGGCGGGCGGCGAGCGCCGCCGCTGCCTGCTGCGCCGCGATCCGCTCAGCCCGGGCCTTCGCTGCAGCGACGATGGCGGCCTGGCGGACCTGCAACCGGTGCAGGATCGCCCGCTCCTCGTGCGCTGCGGCGAGCACCGTCGCGCGGTCATCCTGCATCTGCTTCGTTGCGGCACGCTGCTCGGTGAGCGCCGCACCGGCCGTTGCCCGTGCCTGCTCCTCCTCGCGCTGCGCCGCCGCAAGCCCGGCCAGCGCCTGGCTCTGGCTGTTGGCCACCGCCTGCAGGGTGGCGAGCTTGTCGAGGTAGGTCTGGGGCGAGTCGGCGCTCACGCCGAGCGCGGCGTTCATCGTCTGACCCTGGTAGGCGGCAACCGCGAACGCCGACACCGAGCGCTGCAGCGTCACGAGATGGCGCTGGGCGGCGTCGAGGCGACGCTGTGCGGACTCGGCCTTCTGCTGGTCGGCGCTCAGCCGGATGCGAGCGGCGTTGTAACGCTCGGTCGCAGCTTCGGCCTTGGCGTCGAGTGCAGCCAGCTGCTTGTTCGCCGCTGCGATCCGGGCCTTGATCGAGTCGGCATGCGCGCTGGGCGCAGACAGACCAATGGCACCGGTGGCGGCGACGACAGCAAGTAGGACGGCCACGACGGTGAGCCGGAGAACGGACAAATGCGGACGACACAGTTGGCGGAGGGGCGCCACGGGCAGCCGGTCTCCATTCTTCCGTCAGCCGCCTGCCGGGTTAGCTGTCGGGTTCGGGCGCGGAAGAACTTCGCCCTGCGACGTGGTGCCCGTTCCGGACACGTCGGTCGATTCACCCCAGGGGAACTTTGGGTCCCCGGCTCCTCGATGGATTCGGCGGTCCGCCTCGCCGCCCGGCCCCGATGGCCGGCAGGTCACGAAACGGTTGCGACGACCGTAGCGGTCAGGGCCGGGAGGGACAAGCACCGTCAGCGATGCGCCACGATCACAGCGTGACAATCACAGAGTTTTCGATGGTCGCAGCGGGAATCGTGGCCGGTGGGCGCGCGGAGCCAGACGATGACGACTGGGCCGATGTCGGCGCCGTCATCCGGCTCGACGCCGCGAGGTTCTCGCCCGACGCGGTCGCGGGTCTCGACGCCTTCTCCCATCTGGAAGTCATCTACGTGTTCCATCGCGCCGCTCCGGCCGACACGACGACCGGCGCGCGGCATCCGCGCGGACGGACGGACTGGCCGCGGGTCGGCATCTTCGCGCAGCGCGGGAAGGACCGGCCCAACCACCTGGGTGTGAGCCGATGCCGGCTGCTGCGGGTCGTCGGCCTCGACCTCCACGTGGAGGGCCTCGACGCGATCGACGGGACGCCGGTGCTCGACGTGAAGCCGTGGATGGCCGAGTTCGGCCCGCGGGGTGACGTGCGCCAGCCGCCGTGGGCCACCGAGCTGATGGCCGGCTACTACTGAACCGGTTACTACTGATTTGGCCGCGCCTGATTTCGCCGCGCCTGAGCGGTCAGTAGGCTCACCGCGGTGACCGTTCGGCTACCGGAGACCATCCGCTCGCGCACCGTCGACCTCGACGGGCTCACGCACTACCTCGACTTCGGCGGCAAGCCCGGCGGGCCGCTGGTCGTCTGCGTCCACGGGCTCGGTGGGGCGGCCTGGAACTGGGCCGCGCTCGCGCCCCGGCTGACCGACCACGCGCGGGTGCTCGCGGTCGACCTCGCCGGACACGGTCGGACACCGGCCGCCGGCCGGCGCACGACGGTGCCGGCCAACCGGCGACTGCTCGACCGTTTCCTCGGGGATGTCGCGGGGGAGCCGGCGGTGCTGATCGGTAACTCCATGGGCGGTGCAATCTCCCTGCTGGAGGCGGCCGCCGCACCGGAGCTGGTTCGCGGCCTCGTGCTCGTCGACCCGGCGCTGCCGCGGCCGCTGCTGTCGCGCATCGACGCGCGGGTGGCCGCGCAGTTCGCACTGATGAGCCTGCCCGGCCTCGGCGAAGCCGTGCTGTCGCGGCGCCGGCAACGGCTCACTCCCGAGCAGCAGGTGCGCGAGACCCTTGCCCTGTGCTGCGTCGACTCGTCGCGGATCCCGGCGGACGTCGTCGCCATGGGCATCGAGCTCGCGGGCGAGCGAGCCGGGGATCGCTACGCCGCCGCCGACTTCCTCACCGCTGCCCGATCTGTCGTCAAGCTGCTGACCCGGTCGGGACGCTACGTCGAGGCGATGCGCGCCGTCCGAGCACCGGTGCTGCTGGTGCACGGTGACCAGGACCGGTTGGTCCCGCTGCGCGTGGCCCGCTCGGTCGCGGCTGCCAACCCGACCTGGCAGCTCGAGATCGCGCGTGACACCGGGCATGTCCCCCAGCTCGAACAACCGGAGTGGACCGCCGGCGTCGTCCTCCGGTGGATGCGCGCGCAGGCCCTCATCGCGGCCCCGCGGAGCTGAGCAAGCGAATGGCCGGGGGCGTGCCCCCGGCCATTCGACGTCGTACGGCGACTAGAACGCGAACGTGCTCCTGCGCCGGCGACCGAAGGCGGTCATGGCGCCGCCAAGTGCAGCGAGGGCGACCGCGAACGCCGTTGCCCGGGCGGCGTCCGTGCCGGTGAAGGGCAACGAGCCCTGCGGTGACCGCACCGCCGGCACCTGCCCACCTCCGGACTGATCGCCACCCTGGGGCTGGTGGTGCACCTCACGTGGCGGGCTGACCGGCTGGCCGTGGCCACCCTGCGAGGTGGAACCGCTGACCGTGCCGATCAACGAGCCGTCTCCGACGTCGACGGTGACGACGGTGCCGTCAGACGACGTGACCCCGGTCTCCGCGCTCGTCCCGCCGTTGGCGGTCAGGCAGATGAGGTCGATCAGCGGCGTTGCGTCGATCTGGCACATGCCGTTGGCGTCGTCGCTGGAGCCGATCTCGGTGCCGTTGATGACCAGCAGGTCCGACTTGCTCGTCCCGTTGCTGTGCGCCTCGCTGTGCAACACCTTGACGTCGAGCATGTCCAGCGCGCTCACCTCGGCCCCGTCGCTCTCGGCGTCGCCGGTCGACTGGTCCGGCGTCCAGCTGGCGCCCGACTTCGAGTGCAGCAGCCAGAGCTCGACGACGTCGGCCAGGTTGACGTGCGCGAGCGCGGCCTCGGCCATGGCTTGGTAGCCGCCGTCGTCACCGGTGACCTTGTTGGACCACGGCGCGACCTCGGCGTCGCCGAGCGGAGTGTCGCCCGTGCCGATGAGGTTGCCGCCGCTGGAGCCGACGCCATGCTGATCGCCGCCGGCGATCCGCTGGCCGAGCAGGTCGAGGCCGTCGGCGCTGGAACTGCCGCCGTCCGAGCCGGCGTGTGCCTTGGTCTTGCCGATCGCGATGATGCCGTTGACCTCGGCCGCAACCGCCGAGGAGTCACCCGGAGGTGCCGGGATCGTGGTGGTCGTCGTCGTACCGCCGTCTCGCAGGCCCGAGGCGAACGACGCCACGGTCATGGGGACGCAGATCAACGGGGTGAGCGCGAGCACGACCGTTGCCCGCCTGACGTTCTTTCGCACCGAGTCCTCCCTAGGTTGCGTCAGCCGCCCGCTGCGCAAGGTTGCAACTACCCTGGGTAACCAGTGTCAAACAGGCGGTAAGGCCTATGCCTGGCACTCTAGGCTTTTCGGCACAAATCGACCCCCGAACTCGAGCAGCTGGCAGTCAGAAGTACGACCCAAAGCGCCTATCCGGGCACCGCGCCGCTACGAGGTGGCCCCCGGCCGACGAAGAGCACACGGTCGCGGCCGGGCGACGTCGTCCCCGTCGCGGTAGGCGAGATAGACGTTGAGCCGGCCATCGTGTGCCGCGGCGAGACGGCAGCTGACCGACCAGCCCCGGATCTTTTGCACGGGGGTGCCGGGAAGCAGGAAGCCGGTGTCGCCGTCACGCGTCTCGGCGGGCGCCTGACCGGTCCGGTCATTGAGCCGGCTGAATGCGCATCGTGAGACGAGCACGGTTCGACCCAGGTCGGCGCGGCTGACCGAGCCGGCTTGTCGCGAGAGATTCGCGATGTAGGTGCGGCCGTCGACCTGGATGAAGTCGACGTAGTCGACGGCCACCGAGCCCCGGCCGGTCCCGGATTTCGTCGGCGGGCAAGAACGATCTGACGGCGTGCCGGTCGGCTGCGCCGGGCCGGTCTCGTGCCTGGGTCCTGTGGGCGCGGCTGCCCGTGAGCCCGCGGCTGTGCAGCCGGCACCGGCCGCAAACAGCGTCGCCATCAACACGGCGGTCAGTCGCCTCACGTTGCCTCCTCGACGAGTAGACGCAGCAGCGACCGCGATGGTTCGGGTCCATGCGCAGGCGTTGGGCCGTGGGGCGGCGCCCGCGGCACGAACCTCCCTGGACCACCAACCTCCCTGGACGGGGTCCTCGCTACGTGGTGGGCTCCGGCGCAAAGAAATCGGAGGGCCTCCATTGCGTCGGTTGCCCCGACTCGCGCTGCTGGTCGGATCGGTGGTGGTTGTCGCCCCCGTGCCCGCCCCGGCGCAAGCCGCCGCGCTGCCTGCCGTCGTGACCGGCGGGACTGCCGTCGTGTCCATGGTCGACAACTGCGGTGGCATCGATTCACCGCCCAACATGGGCAAGTGGGTCGACCTCATGATGCTTGACCTCGTCGTGCGCGTCGGCGGGCGGCAGCGTCAGCTGTCGCTGTCGACGTCCCTGGAGTACGCCCCGGCGCTGTACGACTTCTACCCGGGCGAGCGAGGAATGCCCTGCTCGTCCTCCATCCTTCCGACCATGGCCTTCACCGGGTCGAGCAAGGTCGGTCCGTCGATGGTTCCCGAGAACGTCACCGGTAGGTGTCAGGACTCGGACAATGCGCTGGACTACACCTGCACCCTTTCGTTCGACGGCCGTTCCCCCGTCATCGTCAAGATGCTCCTGGAGGAGACCTACGCCAACTGCAACAGTGGCGGCGGCCCCAGCGAATACTGCGACAGGTACGACGTCGCCGTGGGAGCGCAGATCTGATCCCGCAAACCTGACCAGCGCGGCGCGTAGCGGGTCAGCCGATGACGAGGCGGTCGACGTTCACCGCTGATCGGGCACCGTGCGTAGTGCCGACCGCGACCACCCTGATCACGTGAACCTTGTTGGCCAGCGTCGCCGTGAAGACCCGCACGTTCTGTTTTGTGCTCGAAGCGCGGAAGTCGACCGTGCCCTTCAGCACTCCGTCGACGTAGATCTTCGCCTTGCCCGAGGCCCTTGTCTTCGCGCCATACAGCTTGATCGACGTGCCGCGGAAGGTGAGCGCGTACCCCGGCCTGCCGCCGTTGTCACCCGCCGTGGCGTGGCTGACCGTGTCGTAGGAACCGGCCGAAGCCGTCGACGCGTTTACTTTGCGGAAGACCTGGCGCAGGGCGGTCTCCTGCCAGGTCGTCGCCGCGACGTCGACGGAGTCGAGCCGGACCCACGTGTTCGTCGACGCCGAGGGCTTCCTGCCGAGAACGCGGATCTCGAGCTCGTGCGTCCCTGACGGGAGATCGGCCAGCTGGAAGACCCTCGCCCGGCGAGCGGTCTTGGCGTAGAACGACGCCTGCGCGCGCTTGACTCCGTCGAGATAGACGTCGGCGTAGCCGCCGTCCGGGCCACGGATGCCCCAGACGGCGAGATCGTCACCGGCGACGCTGCTGAATCCGAGCGAAGCCTTGCTGCCGGCCGTCTTGGAGGAGATGTAGTGGCCGCCGCTGGCCGCCGTACTGGCGTCGGGGTCCCATGACTCGACGAGGTCGACTGACGCGTTCTGCACGCTCGTCGACGTGCGGACTTGCCACGTCGTGAGCGGGATGTGGTTGTCGGCGGCGTCGTGGATGGCGGTGCCGAGCTCGACGGTGTAACGGCCACCCGGGACCAGACGCGCATCCGGTTGGAAGGCGAACTTCGGAGGGAAGTACCCGTTGTCTGTCGTGATCTGACCGGCGAGTGGAGTCGCGCTGCCGGTGGGGAAGACCCGGAACGTCGTAGCGTCGACGCCCGTCGTCGCCTCACTGAACCAGAAGACGAACGGCGCGCCGAGCGGCGCCGACGTCGTGGCGCTCTTGCCTGCGACCGTCGGCGTCGTGGCGTCGATCTGCCAGAGGTACTGCGGGTTCGACAGCTCCCCCTCGGAGTTCTGCGCCACGACCTGGATGTAGTGCGTCCCGTCGCCCAGCGGGCCGTAGCTCACCGGACTGCCGGAGGAGCACGGGAAGGTGCCGCCGCCGTCGACATTGCAGATCACGGTCATGGACTGGCCCAGCGGATCCGAGGCAGTGAAGGTCAACGTTCCCGAGCGGACGTTCGACAGCGACGCCGGCGTCTGGGTGAACTGGATGACCGGCTTGTCGGCAGGGATGCAGATCGCGATGGCGGTGAAGTTGGAGTTGCCCGACACCGCAGCGGTGGACGTCCACGAGTGGGCGGTCTGCGACGACACCCAGCTCCGTCCGCGGTTCGTCAAGTCGAAGGCGGCGGAGCCGAACGCCCGCGCCCACGACCCGCCGGTCATCACCCGCGTGCCCGCGGGGCACGTAGCCGTCTGGGTGCCGGTGCTCCCTCCGCCCAACACGCCGCTCGTCGAGGAAGCGACGACTTCGTTCGCGAGTGACGAGTTCGGCACGCAACGAACCTCGATGTAGAGGGTGTCGTTGGTCGCTGCGCTGATGCCGCTGGCGAACCAGCTGCCGCCGTTGGGGTTGGGGCCGGAGTAGTCGATGTTCCGGTCGCCGGTCGTCCCCCAGTCGACACCACCACTCAGCACTCCCTCACCCTCCGGGCACGTTGCCTGGCCGGCGGCCCGCCCGTTGGTGCCTTCGACGAAGCTTGCGGTCACCGAATCGATCGGGCCGACGTCGGAGGCGTTGGCGCACCACGCCACGAGGTCGACGTTGTAGTTCACGTACGCCGAGTTGCCGATCGTGAACGTGTAGCCGTTGCTGCCAGGGTTCGGGTATTCGAGCATCCGATACAGCGAGCTGTTCGGGGCAGTCATCCCGCCTGACACGGGCACGTAGCCCCCAGGGCACACCAGGTCGGTGCTGCTGTTGCTCCTGGCCGGGACGGTCAAGACCGACGTGACCTTCGCCCATCGCCAGGGTGCTGCCACCGCAGCTTCGGCCGGACCGGCGACGGCGACGAGGACGGCCGCGGCCAGCGCACAAGTGGTGGCCGCGGCGACGAGCCGACGACGTGACTGAAGGCGGAGTCGTGGCATGTGAAGCCCCCCTGGTGAACAAGGCGATCCGTAACCGCCTCATGGCTGACGGTCACAATGGCACGACCTGCTCGCGTGCGCGGCCCGAACGGGCCAGTGCGTCGTACGGGAAGGTCCTTTACTTGACCGGTCTAGTCGACCGGTCCCTCGACCAGCGCCTGGTCCATGGCTTTCGAGAGCGCGCCAAGGGCCTCGCTAAGCACCTCCTGTGGGAGGTAGCCGAATCCGAGTCGGAACACCTCAGAGCCCTCGCCGAACCATGTACCGGGAGCAAGCTGCAACTCCAAGTCGGGCAATACGTGCCAGAAACGCTCGACCGCCTTTGCGCTGAAGGCGTCACGGCGTAGGCGCATGCAGCAGAGTGCACCGCCATCAGGTCGTACCCAGTCGACTCGATGCCGTTCACGGCCGTGCCACGTCTCGACCATGCTCAAGCCACGGGCGAGGAGGTCTCGCCGCGTAGCCAGCAGCCGATTGCGATGACGAATGACGCCGGCCGCGAGGGTTTCGTCAACCACCGAGCCACAGATGACGGTGTTCATCTTCGCGACCTTCAACCGCTCGTAGAGATCTGCATCCTGAACCGTCAGCCAGCCCACCCGAAGACCCGGCGCGCCATGCGCCTTCGACACGGACGTTCCTACGACGACTCGCGGATCGAGGGATGCCGAACTCGGCGGCGTCGCGGCATCTCCATAAACCGCCTCACGGTAGGTCTCATCGACAAACAGGTACGCCTCTGGGCAGACACCCTTCATCGCGGCGAGGAGACGTGTCAGGCGCTCGACCGACACGCTTACACCGCTCGGGTTCTGCGGCGAGCCGATGCTCACCAGACAGGTCCGAGGAGTTAGCGCCGCCACGCACTGGTCGATGTCCAGTTGGTAGCCATCGTCGAACCGGCAGGGTGACTCGATCACGGTGGCGCCGCAGGCGATGAGGGCGTCCCGACTCGGTGGGAAGCACGGAGTCTGCAGCACGGCTTCGCCACCGCCCCCACAAAGCTCGAATGCCAGCAGGAAGAGCCCGAGCGCTGTCCCTTGAGTGGTGAGCACGCTCTGAGAAGTGACGCCGCAGACCTCGGCTGCCAGCTCGCGAAGGTCACTGAGCCCGGCCGCGGAGCCATATCCGAGCCGCAACGCGCGAAGCTCCTCGACGTCGATCATCGCGAGAAGGTCGCCCAAGGTGAGGTCGTACGAGGTGCTCTCAGCGAGGTTGAGTCTCCGGTTCACGTCGAGCAGCGAGATGATCTCGTTCCTCGGGAACCGGCCCATGACTTCTACCTCCGGCAGAGATGGATCTGGCTGGACACGAAGCAGTGTGGAAGCAGCACTCGAACCTGCGCCCTCCTCGTTTGCAAGCGGACAGGAAGGTCGGCCCACACAGGGTGCCACGTCCGAGCGCGCCGACATCGGCGTCGGATGTAGCGGCACTTTCACGGCACACTGATCTTCGCGTTACTGCGCGGGCTTACGGCGTGTCGCGCCAAAAGTGCACAACAACGCGAAGATCACAGCGCGCAGCAGAGCGCCGGTTCAGATCGGAGGTCGGGTTGGCCGTCTGACCACAATTGGGTGTGGCCAAACGGCCATGATCTTGGGAGGTGCGGCGGGAACGAGTAGCGCCGGCGATCGGCACTCGTTGGTCCCTCGCGGTTCCGGCAAGCTGGGCAGGTCAGCTATCTCCCTCATGCCGAGGGAGTGTCAAGAATCAGCCGAAGTACATGTCAACCATCAGCCGAAACACTGTCGCGCATCAACCGAAGTCGAAGGGCCCAGCGTCAGCCGGAGTAACACACTGCACGGGTGGGCCGCCCGGGGATCGAACCCGGAACCCGCGGATTAAAAGTCCGCTGCTCTGCCAGTTGAGCTAACGGCCCGAGCTGTCATCGTCCCATGCAGGTCAGGAGCCCGAGCTGAGCGAGGGGCGGCCGAAGTAGGCCTTCGCAATGGTCTTCCCCGCCACTCGCTTGTAGTGGTAGTTGCCGACGTCGCGAGCCGCGCGGATCGTCCAGAGAGCGCTGCCGGTGTTGGGTTGCTCCAACAGCACGGTCTTCCCGTCGTTGCAGCCGAAAGAGATCCCGTAGCCGTCGACATCGCCGGCGGCACCCTGGACCCCGACGCAGCGCATCCCGCCCGTCAGCGTCACCGCCCACGGAGACGTGTGGGCACCGCCGCCGAACGAGTCGTCGAAGCCCTTGGTGACGTGCAGCTGCACAACCCGGTGGGTCCACGGGTTGCGCATGCAGACGACGTACGGCGACCGGGTGTTCTGCACCCAGCACGGGTCGAAGATCTCGTTGTTGCCGGCGAAGCAGCGGTAGGCGTTGCCCGTAGCGATCGACGCCGACAGGCAGTGCGTGCCGACGTACTTGTGCACCACGTGGTAACCGGCGCGCAGATGCCCGGACGGAGTCAACGGCCGGACGAGCACCCGCTCGGTCCGTG
>JAVEEE010000007.1 GCA_030840615.1 Frankiaceae bacterium
CACATCATCACGATCGAGGACCCGATCGAATACGTCCACGACCACCGAATGTCTGCGGTCGACCAGCGCGAGGTCGGCGACGACACCGACAGCTTCGCCGACGCGCTTCGCAGCGCGATGCGCGAGGACCCCGACGTCCTGCTCGTCGGCGAAATGCGCGACCTCGAGTCGATCCGCTTCGCGCTCACCATCGCCGAGACCGGTCACCTGGTCTTCGCCACCCTGCACACCAACGACGTCGCGCAGGCACTCGACCGCATCGTCGACGTGTTCCCGTCCGACCAGCAGCCGCAGATCCGCGTGCAGCTCGCCAACACGCTTTCCGGCATCTGCTACCAGCGCCTGCTCCCGCGCGAGAACGGCGAGGGTCTGGTCGCGGCCTACGAGATCATGACCGCCACGTCGGCCGTCCGCAACCTCGTCCGCGAGGGGAAGACCAACCAGCTGCGCAACGTCCTCGTCACCGGGCAGCGGGACGGCATGCAGACGCTCGAGATGTCCCTGTCGCAGCTCGTCAAGGACGGCGTCGTCTCCTATGAAGAGGCGCTCGCCGTGAGCCTCTATCCCAAGGAGCTCGCCAAGCCGGCGCCCGCTCCTGTCACCGCACTTCCCGCAGGCCGCCACGCCGCCACCGGCTGACCGATCCGCTAGGACGTGTCAGGTGGGGGTTCGTCGTCCCAGATGTAGTCGTCCGGCGGTCGGGTGCTCGTCGGGATGCGGACCAGCGTCGTGTCGCCGGTGTCGCGACCGTCGCAGTAGTAGAACGCCGCATCCTGCTTGTAGATGAAGCCGAGCGGCGTCTCCCAGACCGTCTCGCCCGTTGTGGCAGTTGTCAGCCGGTCAGCAGCTCCGCCACCCGCGCCGCCGACACCTCCCACGACCACTCCGCGGCGACCATCGCGCGGCCACGGGCGCCCATCGCTGCCGCCGCAGCGCGGTCACCGAGCAACGAGACGAGCCGCACCGCGACGCTGTCGGCCTCGTCTGCATCGACGACGTAACCGGTGTCGCCGTCGCGCAGCGTCTCCGGCGCTCCCCCGCTGTCGCCCGCGACCACGGGCAGCCCGCACGCCGCCGCCTCCAGGAACACGATGCCAAGTCCTTCGACGTCCAGGCCGCCGAGCCGAGTGCGGCACGGCATCGCGAACACGTCGCCGGCGCCGTAGTAAGCCGGCAGCTCCACCCAGGGCACCGATCCGGTGAAGGTCACCGACGACGCGACTCCCGTCGACGCCGCCAGCGACTCCAGCCGCGAGCGCGACGGCCCGCCGCCGACGAGCAGCAATGCCGCATCCGGTACGACGTGCTGCACCGCCGGCAGCGCGCGGATCAACACGTCCTGGCCCTTGCGTGGCATCAACCGCGACACGCACACGACGACGGGCCGGTCGGCCAACCCGAGCGATGCCCGCAGCTCAGCGCCGAGACCGGGACGGAACATCGTCGTGTCGACGCCCGGCGCGAGCCGCTGCAGCTTCGTCGCGTTGCGGGAGCCGACAGCCGCGGCCAGCCGTGAGCGCGTGTAGTCACCGAGATAGGTCAGCACGTCGACCGACCCGGCGATGTGTCGCAACACCTGCCGCGCCACCGGCGCCGCCGCCCAGCCGACCTCGTGACCATGTGTCGTCGCGACGATGCGTTGCGCGCCGGCACGACGCAGTGCCGGTGCCAGCAGACCCAGCGGCGCCGCCGCACCGAACCACACCGACTCGGCGTCGTGCTCGCGCAGCAGCGCCGCCGCTCGTCGTCGTACTCCCGGGGTCGGCAGCAACACCGACGTGTCCTCGCGAACGACCCGAAACGGTTGCTGCGCGTCCCACTCCTCGGCACCGCGCCACCGTGAGGTGTAGACGACGATGTCGTCCGGCGGCAGCCGCGACACGAGCCCATGCAGGAACGACTGGATGCCGCCCGGCCGCGGCGGGAAGTCGTTGGTGACGAGCAGCGTGCGCGGCACGGGTCAGGACAGCTCGCTGCGCACGAACTCACGCCACTGCTTGGTGAATTCGAAGCGCGACTCGTGCAGCAGCCGCGCCAGCGCCAGCGCGACGGCGAGCCGCGGACCTCGCTCGGAGCGGCCGACGGCGGAGTAGAACCGCACCAGCATCGGCTGACCCGACCGTTGGGCGATGAGGCGGCACGCCAGCCACGCGCCCTCATAAGCCTGCGACAGCTTCTTGCTCGCGCCGTCGAACTGCGCGTCGCTCGGCAGCTGCTTCGGCGCATTGCCGGCGTTGATGTCGGCGGCGAGCTCCTGCGCGACGAAGGACGCCGGCACCCCCGTGTCGAGGTAGCCGACGTAGTCCGCGAACCCCTCCGCGAGCCACGTCGGTGTCGACGAGCTCGTGACCGCGCGCGTCGCGACATGGGTCAGCTCGTGGGTCAACACGATGCGCTGGCCGAGTGGGCTGAGCTTCAACCAGTTGTCGGGGTTGATGCCGATGCGGTCACCGACCGGGTCGGGTTTGCCGGATCCGACGTTGACCTCGGCGCTCGCGACCGCCGCAATGTTGTCGAGCTTGCCGAAGTCACCGGCGACCTGCCCGAGCTCGTGCTGCGTCGACGGCGCGAGGACGACGGCCTTGCGCGCCCACCCGTGACCCCACACCGCCGTCACCCGCGGGATGTCCGCCGCGACCTCGGCGGCAAGCCCCTGCATCAAAGACTCAGACCCCGGGTGACCGAGCACCAGCACCGATGACGTCCGCACGATGGTGACCGGCCCGAAGTCCCATAGGTCCTTCGACGATTTGGCGCCGGCGTCGGTGAAGTCAGACAGCGACGCGAGGTACCAACCGCTCGACCGGTGCACGAACGTCGGGAACTGCGCGAGGTTCGTCGGCCGATGGTCGAAGCCACGCAACCGGTAGTGCAGCGCGAACTCCGCCGGCGCCCACGACGGCACACCGTAGCGCCGGCTCCGGTTGCTCGGCAGCTGCGGTGCCTCGGAGCCGAACGAGTAGAACCACGACGCGAACGGCACGTCGTGCAGGTTGGCGAACAGCTGGCTCTGCTGCTTGCGAAACTTGCGCTGCTCCGGGTCGACCGTCGACATCCACTCCTTGCGGTCGTGATGCAGCACCGCCTGGCTACGGCGTGCGAGCAACGCGCGGATCGCGACCGCTCGCCCGGACGCGAGGTCAGGCCGCTCGCCCTGCGCCGTACGCGTCGCCGTCGGTCGGACCGAAGGGATCGCCACGGGATGGCTCGGGGTGCCGTCGGTCGACCGACGGACCAGCAACGCACCGTCGGCGAGCAGCACCGCGACCAGCGGGATCGCCGCCAGCAGGGCCGCAAACCGGCGCGACGGCGTGCGAGCGCCGGAGTCGACCACGGGCGAGGTCTCAGCCCTTGCGCCGCCGGCGCGCGGGCGCCGAGGAGGGCTCTGCATCGTCCGGCTCGCGTGGCGGCGGTTGTACGCCGAGCAGCACGTCGGACCACGACGGGATCGGCACCCGCTGGCCCGCGCGTCGGGCAGCGACGGGCCGGGCGGCGCGTTGCTCCGCCGGCTGCTCCACCGCCACCGGCTGTTCCACCACGACCGGCCGCTCGATGACGGTCGGCTCCTCGAAGGCCACCGGCTCCTGGAACGGGACCGGTTCGACGACCTCAGGGCGGATCTTCACGATCTTCAGCGGACGCTCGGCCGGCGCCGCCTTCTTCGCCCCGGCCTTCGTTGGTCCGGCCTTCTTGGTAGTCGCCTTGCTAGCGGCAGCCTTCTTCGCGGCGGCCCGCTCGGCGGCGGCGCGCTTGGCTGCCGCGTTCTTCGCCGCCAGCGCCCGCACCGCTCCCGCGACCGCGGACGACGGTGCCCGCTTGGCGGCGGGTCGCTTGGCCGCGACCGGCTTCACGGGTGCGCGCTTGGCCGCGACCTTCTTGACCGCAACCTTCTTGACGGGGGCCCGCTTCGCCGGTGCGCGCTTGACCGCGGCCTTCTTCGCCGGTGCGCGCTTGGCCACGGCCCTCTTCGCCGGAGCCTTCTGCGCCGGTGCCCGTCGTGCCGGCGCTTTCTTGGCCGGTGCTCGCTTGGCCGCAGCCTTGCGGGCGGTCTTCTTGGCCGTCTTGCGCGCGGTCTTCTTCGCCTTCCGGGCTGCCGGACGCTTCGCGGCGGGTCGCGGCGCGGCGGCGCGGCGCCGTACGACCGGGCCCTCGTCGGCAGCGAGGCGCGTCGCGGAGATGTCGAGAGCGGTGAGGTCACGTTCGAGCGGGCGCCACAACCAGGAGGCGGCGCGACGGCCACCCCGCGCCGCGTAGGACAGCGACACGATCCACGCGCCGTCGCGGCGGCGGCGGGCGGTCCACTCGACCGTGTCCGGGCGCAGGCCGGTGACGTCGTTGAGGTGGCCGTCGACCGCCTCACCCAGCGGGCGCAGCGACGACGGCCCGCGGGTGCGGTGCAGCAGCGCGGCGCGGGAGTCGTCGACGATCCGCTGCCGCTCGGCGATGACGGGCACGGCGTAGGGCTGCACCCGGGCGACCGGCACCCCGGCTGCCTTGGCGAC
>JAVEEE010000061.1 GCA_030840615.1 Frankiaceae bacterium
AAGCGGTGGTGCACCTCGCCACTGCGCCGAAGTCGAACCGATCGGCGTCCGGCATCTGGCGGGCGCTGGCCGACGTTCGCGAAGGCGTGGCCGGCGAGGTACCGCCGCATCTGCGCGACGCCCACTACCCGGGCGCTCGGCGGCTGCAGCACGGCAAGGACTACCGATATCCTCACGAACTCCCGGGCGGTGTCGTGGCTCAGCAGTACGCCCCCGACACGGTTGCCGGCCGGGACTACTACCGTCCTTCGGAGCGAGGGGCGGAGCGTGCGGCCGCCGGACGGCTGGCGGCGCTGCGCGAGATGTTGCGCGGTGCGGCGGCCGGCGAGGACCAGAACGACGACGAGAGGGAGCAGCGCAGCCGATGATCACCCTGGCGAGTGGCGGCTTGTCCGGCGGCGAGGTCGCCGGTCTCATCGTCGCTGTCTTCTGGGCGGTGCTGGTCTGCTTCATGGCCTACGTGCTGGTCAAGCTCGGCAAGGTCGTCGGCGACACGAGCAAGCTCGTCACGGGCGTCGCGGACCAGACCGTGCCCCTGCTCGGCGAGGTCACCAGCTCCGTCGTGCACGTCAACGTCGAGCTCGAACGCGTTGACGCGATCACCGCCAACGTGCAGACGATCACGAGCAACGTCTCCGCACTCACCGCCGTCTTCGCCGCGACGCTGGGCTCGCCGGTGATCAAGGTCGCGGCGTTCTCCTACGGCGTACGGCGGGCGTTGAGCGACCGGCATGAGCACGACGTCCGCAAGCGGGTGAAGGCCGATCTCAAGGCTGAGAAGTCCGCGCGCAAGGCTTCCCGCAAGGCGGGCAAGTGAGGCGGTTGTTCTACGTCGCGCTGGGCGCCAGCGCCGGCGTCCTGCTGGTGCGACGCATCTCCGCGGCCGCAAACAGGTGGACGCCGGAAGGCATCGCCAATCAGGCTGGTGGTCTCGGCGACAAGGTGGCCCTCTGGTGGGCCGAGGTGCAACACCATGCCGCCGAGCGCGAGGTCGAGCTGCGCGACGCGCTGGGTCTCGACCAGCCGGACGACGACAGCGAAGGGTGATCACGATGAGGCCGGGCCGATGAGGTCGGCAGAGATCCGCGAGCGCTTCCTGCGGTTCTTCGAAACCCGCGACCACACCGTGGTGCCCTCTGCCTCGCTCATCGCGGAAGACCCGACGCTGCTGCTGGTGCCGGCGGGCATGGTGCCGTTCAAGCCCTACTTCCTCGGTGACGCCCCGCCGCCCTGGCCGCGTGCGGCGAGCGTGCAGAAATGTGTGCGGACCCCCGACATCGACATCGTCGGTACGACGACGCGGCACAACACGTTCTTCCAGTTGGCCGGCAACTTCTCCTTCGGCGACTACTTCAAAGAGCTCGCCATCCCGTTGGCGTGGGAGCTGCTGACGTCATCCGTCGACGCCGGCGGCTTCGGCTTCGACCCCGACCGGCTCTGGGCGACGGTCTACGAGGAGGACGACGAGGCCTACGACATCTGGACCCGCGTCGTCGGGTTGCCCCCGAACCGCGTTCAACGTCGCGGCAACGAGGACAACTACTGGCACATGGGCGTGCCCGGCCCTGGTGGGCCGTGCAGCGAGATCTACTTCGACCGTGGGCCCGAGCACGGGCGTGACGGGGGTCCGATCGCGGACGAAGAGCGCTATCTCGAGGTCTGGAACCTCGTGTTCATCCAGTCAGAGCTCAGCGCGGTCCGCGCGAAGGACGACTTCGACGTCAAGGGTGACCTTCCCGCCAAGAACATCGACACCGGCATGGGCATGGAACGCATGGCGGTCATCCTCCAGGGTGTCGAAAACGTCTACGAGACGGATCTGCTCCGGCCGTTGCTGGACCTTGCCAGCGACATCACCGGCGTCACCTACGGTCAGGACGAACTGTCCGACGTCCGGCTGCGCATCGTCGCCGACCACACGCGCACCGCGACCATGCTCATCGCAGACGGTGTCGTGCCTGGGAACGAAGGCCGGGGTTATGTCCTGCGTCGCATCCTGCGACGGGTCATCCGTAACCTGCGCCTCCTCGGGGCCGACCAACCGGCGATCTCCCAGCTCGTCAACCGCGCCTGCGAGGTCATGGGGGCGTCCTACGCCGAGCTGCTGACCGACCAGGTGCGGATCGAAGCCGTGGCAACGCAGGAGGAAGAGTCGTTCCTCGCCACGCTGCGCACCGGCTCGACGATGTTCGACCGGATCGTGCAGGACGTTCGTGCCAGTGGCTCGGCGGTGCTGCCGGGCGAACAGGCGTTCTCGCTGCATGACACCTACGGGTTTCCCATCGACCTCACGTTGGAGATGGCACGCGAGCAGGGACTCGAGGTCGACGAGGTGGGCTTCCGTCGGCTGATGGACGAGCAGAGGCTGCGGGCCAAGACCGATGCGCAGGAGCGCAAGACGGGCCATGTCGACCTGACGGTCTATCGCTCGCTGCTCGACTCCAGCGGCTCCACGACGTTCACCGGTTACGTCGAGGTGGAGGCGGAGGCGACACTTCGCGGGCTGTTGGTCGAGGGCATCGCCGTCGACATCGCGACCGAAGGTTCTGATGTCGAGATCACGTTGGACCGCACACCGTTCTACGCCGAGTCCGGCGGCCAGCTTGCTGACCACGGCACGGTGACGCTTGCCAACGGTTCGGTCGTCGAGGTCTACGACGCGCAGAAGCCGCCGGGGCTGGCGGACCTCGTCGTCCACCGCGGCCGGGTGCGGTCCGGTGAGCTTGTCGTCGGGTCGCCGGTCGTGGCCCGCGTCGACATCGAACGGCGCAAGGCGGTGTCGCGTGCGCACACCGCCACCCACCTCGTCCATCAGGCGATCCGGCGGGCGCTGGGTGAGCAAGCCGCACAAGCCGGATCGCTCAACGACGCCGGACGGTTCCGGTTCGACTTCTCGGCCCCAACCGCGGTGCCCGCCAGCGTCCTCGCCGACGTCGAAGCGGAGATCAACACGATCCTGCTCGACGACCTGCCGGTGCGCGCCTTCGTCACCACCCAGGACGAGGCGCGGCGGCTCGGCGCGATCGCGCTGTTCAACGAGAAGTACGGCGAGGCCGTTCGTGTCGTCGAGGTCGGCGACTACGCCCGTGAGCTCTGCGGCGGCACGCACGCCGCCCGGTCCGCCCAGCTCGGTCTGGTGAAGCTGCTCGGCGAGTCGTCCATCGCGAGCGGGGTCCGGCGTATCGAGGGCCTGGTCGGCGCGGACGCCTTCGGCTACCTCGCCCGGGAGCACCTGCTCGTCTCGCAGCTCACCGACATCCTCAAGGCCCGCCCGGATGAGCTGGTCGACCGTGTCCAGGTCGCTGTCGCGCGCGTTCGCGAGCTCGAGAAGGAGCTCGACCGGATGCGCGCCGCCGGCGTGCTGGAACAGGCCGGGGATCTAGCGGCGTCGGCCGGCGACGAGTTCGGCGTCGCCTTCGTCGCGCACCGAGCGCCGGACGGGACGTCCGGTGACGACTTGCGCAAGCTGGCCCTCGACGTCCGCGGCCGGCTGGGTGCCGATCGGCCGGCGGCCGTCGCGGTGGTGGCCAATTCCGAGGGCCGTCCGGTTGTCGTGGTGGCCGTCAACGACAAGGCCCGCGAGTGGGGGCTGGCCGCCGGAGACTTGGTGCGGGTCGCGGCGGCGGCGCTCGGCGGCGGCGGCGGCGGTCGGGACGACGTCGCACAAGGTGGCGGCAGCAAGCCTGAGGCCGTCGACGATGCTCTCATCGCGGTCCGCCACCGCATCGGCGAGCGAGTCACCCAGAGCGGATGATGGGTTGCGCTGTGGCCTGGTCGCTGTGATGCGGCAAGGAGTGCGTGTCGGTGTGGACGTCGGGTCGGTGCGTGTCGGTGTCGCAGCGAGCGATCCCGGCGGCATGCTGGCCTCGCCGGTCACGGTGCTGCGCCGGCAAGCGAGGCAAGGAACCGACCTCGATGAGATCGTGCTGCTCGTCGCCGAACGCGCAGCCATCGAGGTCGTCGTCGGGCTGCCGCGGTCCCTCCGTGACCACGAAGGTGCAGCAGCGCAGTCTGCACGCGACTATGCGCGGGCGTTGGCGCGGCGGGTCGCACCGGTGCCGGTGCGGCTGGTCGACGAACGACTGTCCACGGTGCAGGCGCAACGCGGCATGCAGGCTGCCGGCCGGTCGGTGCGCGCCTCGCGGGCGAGAATCGATGCCGCAGCAGCGGTCGTCGTGCTGCAATCGGCGCTCGACACCGAACGCACCGCCGGCGCTCCGCCGGGAGAGCTGATGGCGGATGCCTGACGATCTCGACCTGGGCTTCTCCCAACCGGAATCGCCTGGTGGGCCGCCGTCGTACCGCCGTCGCCGGCTCGTGGTCGCCCTTGTCGCGCTCGCAGTCGTGGCGGTGCTCGTGCTGGGTGGTGTCGTCTTCTTCAGCACCGTGCGTGGCTGGTTCGGTGCGCCGGCCGACTACTCGGGCGCCGGCAGCGGCACCGTGGTCGTCGAGGTGCAGCCGGGTGACAGCCTGACCGCCATCGGTCAGGCGCTGCAGAGCAAGGGCGTCGTGGCCAGCGTGGGTGCGTTCACCGACGCAGCCGACGGCAACTCGTCGATCGGGCCGGGCTTCTACCAGCTGCACCGGCACATGCAGGCGTCGCTTGCGGTGAAGCTCCTGCTCGATCCGGCCTCGCTGCTGCGCAGTCACATCACGATCCCCGAGGGCCGCCGGCTGCGCGACATCCTGGCTGCGATCGCCGATGGCAGCGACATCAGCCTCACCGACTTGAAGGCCGCTGCCGCATCGCCGGCCGACCTCGGTGTGCCGCGCTGGGGCGCCGGCCATCCGCTCGAAGGCTTCCTCTTTCCGGCGACCTATGACTTCCCCCCGGGTACGACGGCCACCGAGGCGCTGCGCGCGATGGTGACCCGGTTCAACCAGGAGGCCGCCAGCCTCAACCTCGCCGGCGGAGCGCACCAGCTGGGCTACTCGCCGTACGAGGTGCTGACGATCGCGTCGATCATCGAGCGCGAAGGCCGGCTGACGAGCGACTTCCCGAAGATCGCCGAAGTGTTCTACAACCGACTGCATCAGGGCATGGGGCTGGGGTCGGACGCCACCTTGTTCTACGTGCTGCCGCCCGACCACGGGCCGCTGTCGAACGCCGACCTGCAGATCGACTCGCCCTACAACACCCGGCTGAACACCGGCCTGCCGCCGACGCCGATCGCATCCCCTGGGTCGAACGCGCTCTCCGCAGCCCTGCATCCGGCAACGGGGCCCTACCTCTACTTCGTCACCATCGACAAGTCCGGCCGAGCCGCGTTCGCGACGACACTCGACGAGTTCAACCGGCTCGTCGCCGAGAGCCGACGAAACGGCGTCCAGTGACGCGCCGCGCCGGCCTTTGTGGGGGAGTGCCAAGCGGACAGTCCTGCCGGTCATGACCGAGTTTCCCCGGCGGGGCGCGGTCGTGCTCGGCTCGCCGATCGCGCACTCCCTCTCACCGGTGCTGCACCGCGCGGCTTACCAGGCCCTCGGTCTCAGCGACTGGCGCTATGACGCCGTGGAGTGCGGCGAGGCCGAACTTGCCTCGACGTTGCAGCGTCTCGACGCCGAGGGTCTGGCCGGGGCTTCGCTGACGATGCCGTTGAAGCGGTCGGTGCTGGCGATGCTCGCCCGCACCGACCGGTTGGCCGCGGACGTGGGTGCGGCCAACACGGTGCTGTTCGGTGCGGAGCCCGGCGTCTGGTGGGGCGCCAACACCGACGTGCCGGGGATGGTCGCCGCGCTGCGCGGTGTCGGGGGCCTGGACCCGCGGTCGGTGGCGGTGCTCGGAGGCGGTGCCACCGCGACGTCGGCGCTCGCCGCGCTCCGTGAGCTCGGGATCAGCGGCGCGACCGTGTATGCGCGCCGACCCGAGGCGGCGGACGAGCTTCGCGCCGGCGCGGCCCGGATGGGCCTGCACGTCGACGTCGTGCCTTTCGCGCAAGCCGCCGCTTCGGCGGAGGCCGACCTGACGATCGCAACGACACCCGCAGGTGCGACGGACGAGCTCGCCGCCGCGCTGCCGGTGCGGGTTGCCGGTGTGCTGTTCGACGTCGTCTATGACCCGTGGCCCACGGCGCTGGCAGCCGCGTGGTCGTCGAGGAGTGGCACTGTCGTCGGCGGTCTCGAGCTGTTGGTCGCGCAAGCGGCCGAGCAGGTGCGGTTGATGACCGGCCTGCAGCCGCCGATCGCAGAGATGCGCGCCGCAGGACTCGTTGCTAGCCGTGGCTGACGAGATGGCTGTGTGCTGACGCGACCGTCAGTGCGAACTGCTGGATGCGAGCGACGACGCCACCGGTCGCGGCGTAGGGACCGAAGGTCTGGCCGGCCACGGTGATCGTGTAGGTCGCGGACCAGCGGGTCGTCAGCTCGCCGTGCAGGTGTCCG
>JAVEEE010000068.1 GCA_030840615.1 Frankiaceae bacterium
ATGGCTGCTCGGGTTGGCGGTTGCCACAACTGTGTTGTCGGCCAACCCTGCCCCGGCCAGCGCAGCGGCCGGCGGGGCCTTCAAAGGCACTCTGACCATCAACTGCTTCGGCTGCGGCGCCAGCTCAGGGCGAGCAACGCTCAAGGCAACCGGGACCATCGCCGGCAAGCGCATCGTGCAAGCGCCGTTGACGATGTCTTTCACCTTCTACTCCTCACTCGCGACCTGCCCCGTCCAGGGTCAGGCGACCGGGACCTACTCAGGGGCGGCAGACGGCTACTTCGGCGCGAACTTCGGACCGACCGGCGCAACTTTCGGCATCGTGAGCTTCACCGGGGAGATCAATGGCGTGGGCACGATCTCGCTGGCTTCGACAACACCTGATGTCATTTCGTGTGGGCAGCCGCTGAGCGCGACGGTTGTCGGAGAGTTTGCGGGAACATGATCCGACGACGCCACGTGCGTGCGCTGTTGTGCGCCGCTCTCCTGGCCATGCTGAATGCACCGGCATTCGCGGGCTCGGAAGCCGCCCACCTGCATCACGAAGACTCGGCCGGCGCGCCATTGCAGATCATCGGGCACCTGCCGGAACCCAAGGACCGCGTCTACGACGGCGGTCAAATCGCTTACGTCGACACACCCGGTCGACGGCTCTACCTGAAATACATCGACCCCAATCTCCAGGACCATCTCGTCACCTACGATCTTCGCCCGCAGATTCCGAAGCCGATCGCCGATGGCGTGATCGGCCCGGACTCGATCAGTGGAGGACTGGTCTCGCCGTACGACCAGACGACGCTCGATCCCCGACGGCAGCACCTGTTGATGGTCACCGGCAACACCGAGGTGGCAGGTCAGACTCCACCTCTGGGCAACCCGCGGATCACCGTGTTCGACCTCGACAAGAACCGCACCGCGACACGATGGGACCTCTCCACCGAGCTGCCGGGCTTCTACCCGTTCGGCATGACCTACTCGACCGCGGACGACCGCGTCTACCTCGTCGGCGACTTCACCGCGACCTCGTCAAGCGAGATCCCATTTCTGAAACCGGCCAGCCCGGCGTCGACGGTCGTCGCGCTCGACCCGAGGACCGGCGCAGTGATCTGGGTGCGCCCAATCCCCCAGTGTCAGCAGCCGATGTTCAGCTCGGGCATCGGGGGGTTGGTTGTCCGCAGCCACTTCCGGCCGGCGATCTACTTCGCGTGCATGACCGCCGGCACCCCGAGTGGTCAGCCCTATCCGGGCGAGGCAGGGCTCGTGCGCCTCAACATCCAGCCGCACGCCGACCAGTCTGAGGCCCTCCGATTCCCCGTCGACTTCTTTCCCATCGCCGGGCAGTACTTCAACGGTGCCGCGACAGGGATCGCGACCTTCGACTATCCGGACGACCGCTTCCTGCTGCAGAGCCTGTCGCCGCGGACACCGGGCGCATGGGTTTTCGACGGACGCATCTCGTCATGGGTCGGCTTCGTCTCGGCGCCCTACTACAGCGATCAGTTCGCCGGTTTCAACCAGCGACTCGGCCATCTCTACATGGGCTTGCGGATCGGCGCCACGCAGGATTCTCGCGATGGGATGGTCATCGCTGACCTGCATCAGATTCCGGTGCCGGCGGGTTCCTTCCAGCCGATCGTCACAGAGGCGCTCATACCGACGGATGCGCAGTCTCGCCGTCTCTTCATCCTGCCCGGCGGAGCCAGCGCGACTCACGAGCCCTATCTCATCGCGCGCGACATGACCCCTAAACGGGCTGCGCCGAGCCCGTTGGACTACGACGCACTGACCGACGGGGTGCCCGAGAGCAAGGCAGCCTTCGTCAGCTACTCCGCAGACGCCAACGCCTACGGCGCCGACCTGGTCCTCGTGGGGGGGCTGGCCGGGCCGGTCAGCGTGACGGGTAACCAGACCGTCGATCTGCCGGTGGCCGGCGGGAGCCGCGGCGTGGTTCTCGCCAAGATCAGCGGCCTCGGGCTCCGCCCGGCCGGCGCGTCCGCAAGCGCGCAGTCGACCACGGCCGACCTCAACACGACGAAGGACTACGAGACCAACGGCTCCTTGGGCGCATGGCCCTACTCCGCGGTGAGCTGCCTCGACAGCGGCGGCGGCATCAAGCCGCAGTCGACGACAACCAACGGCGCGGAGTCCCGGGTCGACTGCTCGTTGGCCGACGCCATCGCCAAGGGCTCGTCCGAGGCAGCCGCGGCAACCCTCGGGTTGGTGCATGTCGGGCATGCCGAGACCAGCGGCATCACCCACCGCGACCTGGGTCACGGCGCCACGACCCAGGTCCGGGCGCGTTCGGCCGGCATCGTCGTCGACGTTCCTGGCGTCGGAACCCTGCGCATCGGGTCGGTGACAGCCAGCCTGACGACGGGCGCGCACGGCATGACCGGCACGTCGTCGGCGACCTACCGCCGGGTGATCAGCGGGCTGGAGATCGACGACCCCAAGGGCAAGACGCTTCTCGGACCGAGCGCCTGTGCGACCACCGTGTCGACTGCTGGTGGCCACAAGCCTGTCGTCAAGGACACCTGCGGTTCTGTCGCGCGGCAGGTCAACGCGCTCACCCAGACCCGGTTGCATCTGGGACTCCCCTTGCCCGAAGCAACGGCAAGTGTGCGCGGTGCGTATTCGACCATCCAGCAGACCGACGCCGACTACTACCAAGAGCGAACGGTCGACGACCAGGGCGTTGTCTACCCGCACGACTCCACCGCCCAGCGACCCATGCCCGCATTGCAGCTCGTCGTCTACAACGACTCGACGGAGCGGTCGCGCGTGCTCGCCCAGTTCGCCGCGGTCCAGGGCGACTCGATCTTCGACACGAGTGCCGAACAGACGACCCCGGGCGGCGGCCCACCACCGGGCAGCGTCCCCACCGGTCATCAGCCCGGTACGCCGCCGACCACCGCCAGCGTCCCCCCAGCCGACGTTTCGCCCGGCGACACCACGACGACCGTTCCGCCGCCCATCACCGCACCCACCATCGCCACACCGCGCACCGGGCTGACCGGCTGGCTGCTGCTGCACCGCAGCCTGCGGGACGCCTTGCTGCTGGCCGGGATCCTCGCGATCGCCGCCGGAGCCGGCGTACTGGCCGCTCGCCGTCATCAGCTGCTGCTTGCCATGTCCGCACCAACCGAGAGGCACCGCACATGATGTCCCCACGTACGACCTCGGCGTGGCCCTACCTCGCCGTCTTCGTCGTCGGCGCCCTCATCGGTGGTGTGGCGATGGTCGAGGTCGTGCCCGCCGACCGGCTTCCGGCAGCGAGCGCGACCAACGGAGCGGTGCCTGGCGTCACCGGCCCGCAGGATGCCCAGCCCGGAACCACCGCCGGCAAGGCAACCGGACAGCACGGCCCGACGGCCAACAGCCCGACCGGCAGCAACGCCAACGGACCGACCACCGGCCAGCCGACGGGCGGCGGTCAGACGCTGCCGCCGGCCAAACCGGGTCTCACCTGCACGGCTGCGGGCAACGGCGGCGCGACCGACAAGGGCGTCTCCGCCAACGAGATCAAGCTCGCGACCACCGTGGTGCAGTCCGGCATCGGCTCGGCGTTCCTCGGTGAGATGCGCTACGCGATGGACGCCGTGGTCCAGCAGGTCAACCAGTCCGGCGGCATCTGCGGGCGGCGCCTGTCGATGACCTACAAGGACGACGGCTGGCAGGCGACGACCGGTGCGCAGTATCTGCGTGACTTCGTGCAGTCCGGTGTCTTCGCGATCCCGGTGGGGGCCTCGTCCGAGGGGCTGCAGGTCATCATCAAGAGCGGCGACCTCAACAGCGCCCGGATGCCGGTAGTCGGCACCGACGGCCTCGCTATCGACCAGTACGCCCAGGGCAACGGAAGCGCGCAGCCCTGGGTGTGGCCCATCGCGACGTCGACGGCGTCGTCGGCGCGCATCAGGGCCGACGACGCCTACAAGCGCGGCGCGCGCCACTTCGGCATCGTCTTCGACAACAACTACCACTTCGGTCGCGAGGCAGCGTCGGCATTCAACGCCGAGGTACGCCGGCTCACCGGGTCGACCGTGCAGGGTTACAACAGCAGCAACTCGTGCAACCAGCACTACTGCGGCATCCAGGCCGGGCAGAACAGCTACAGCAGCCAGGCCGCGACGTTCTACCAGAGCAAGCCCGACTTCGTGGCGCTGTTCCTCGAGCCGGAGACCGCACTCACGTGGATGCAGGACCCCAACACCCCCGGTGCGGCTGACGACACGATCTCGCACGGCTACGCCGCCGCCCAACCGATGTTCACCTACCAGTTCGAGAGCCAGTGCGGCGACAAGTGCGACCAGATGGTCACGTGGACCGGGTTCAAGCCCAACGTCGAGCAATACACGAACGACCCGGCCGTCCACGACTACGTCAACGCGCTCCGCGCGGTCAACCCGCAGGCCGACCCCTACAACCAGTTCAGCGAGGGCGCCTACCAGGGCATGCAGCTACTCGTTACGGCACTGCGCAAGGTCGGCCCTGACCTCACCCGCGCCCGGCTACAGGCAGTGCTCAACGCGATGACGCTCAAAGGCGGAGTGACGCTGCAGTCGAGCTTGTCGTTCACGCCGCTGTCGCGCTACGCGAACACGACGATGCAAGCGTTCACGATGCAATACAAGGGCACGCCCGGCGGGTGGCGCACCGGTGCCATCGCGCACGACACGCACGCCAAGCTCGGGGCGGGTTGATGACCCGCCTCCTCCTCTTCACCTTCCTGTCGATCCCGCTGATCGGCGCCTACATCCTGTTCTCGATCGGCATCGTCGTCATCTACCGCGCGTCGCGGGTGCTCAACCTGGCGCACGGCGCGATGGCGATGGTGCCGGCGTACTTCTACTACTCCCTCACCAAGCACGGCACGCCGCGTGTCGTCGCCATCGGCCTCGCGATCCTCGGCGGTGCAGCGCTCGGCGTTGCGGTGGAGGCGTTGTTCGTCCGTAGGCTGCGCCGGCAGGGCCCCACCGCGCAGACCGTCGGCACGGTCGCGGTCACTGGCCTGCTCATCGCACTTGTCGCGAAGGTCTACGGCACCTCGCCGATCCAGCCCCCGGCCGTGTTTCCCAAAGGGCAGGTCACGATCGCCGGCGCGTCCGTCGCCTACGGCTCGATCGCGCTCCTCCTCATCGGCCTGCTCGCCGCGGCCGGGCTGCTGGCGTTCTTCCGGTTCACGCAGTTCGGGCTCGCGTTGCGCGGCGCCGCGCAGAACCGCACCGCAGCGTCTATCGTCGGCATCAACCCCGACATGGCGGCGAGCGCGGCGTGGGCGGTGGGCGGCGCGACAGCAGCGCTCGCCGGCGTGCTGCTCGCAGCGGTGACGAACCTCAACCCCTACACCCTGTCGCTCGAGGTGCTGCCCGGCTTCGTGGCCGCGCTCATCGGCGGGTTGGAGAGCCTCGTCGGCGCGATCATCGGAGCCGTCATCGCCGGGCTCGCGTTCGGCATCGTGCCGCTGATCAGCCAGCTGCCGGTCATCGGGTCGCCCTTGCGGCTCGCCGGCGCCCCGCAGCTGGTGCTGACCTTGCTCGCGCTCGGCGTGATGATCAGCCGCGGTCGGCGCCTGTCCGGTGCCGACGCCGACACGTCAGCGCTCGGCGCAGCGACCGCGGCGTTCACCCGCCGGTCGCCGGTGCGGCCGACGACCCTCGCGTTGCTGGCGCTGCTGCTCATCTGGCCATGGATCGTGCCGTTCTCGGTGCTGGGCAGCTCGCTGCTCGCCCTCGAATACGCCGTCGTCGCGTTGTCGCTCGTCGTGCTCAGCGGATGGGTCGGGCAGATCTCGCTGGCGCAGGCGACGTTCGTCGGCATCGGCGCACTCGTCACCGGACTCATCGCACGCGACGTCGGCGTCGGCTTCCCGTTCGACGTGGTGATCGGTGTGGTGGCTGCCGCTGCCGCCGCGACGATCCTCGGTGCGGTCGCGCTGCGGATCCGCGGGCTCTACCTGGCGGTCGCAACGCTGATCTTCGCGTGGATGGGTGACGCGTTCCTCTTCCCGTCACCCTGGCTCGGAGCGTCCGGTGGCAGCTCGACGATCCCCAACCAGCGCATCGGCCATCCGGGGGGGCTCGTCTCGATCGACCTCACGAGTCGTCGCGTCGTGTTCCTCATCTTCCTCGCGGTCATCGCTCTCGTCGTACTCGGCTTGAGCAACCTGCGCGACACCCGCGTCGGCCGCGCGTTCTTTGCGATCCGCGGGTCGGAGGTAGCGGCCGCGTCGCTGGGCGTGCACGTCACCCGTTACAAGCTCTACGCGTTCGCCGTCGCCGGTGCGCTGGCCGGACTGGGCGGCGGCATGCTGATCGTCGACCAGCGCACCGTCGTGCCCGCAAGCTTCTTCTTCACCGTGTCACTGCAATATCTCGCGATCGCCGTCGTCGGCGGCATGTCCAGTCTCGGCGGCGGTGTCGCCGCCGGCGTGCTGTTCGCCGGCCTCAACGAGCTGTTCTACCGCGTCAGCGCATTGGCGGGATGGCTCGATCTCGTCTCGGCGTCGCTGCTGGCGGTCGTGCTGCTCCTCTACCCCGGCGGTCTCGCCGCCGCGTTCGCGAGTGCGAAACGCATCGGCGATCGCTTCAGCGCACTCGTGCTCCCGCTGCTGCCGAAACGTGCGGCCCGTCCGTCAGGGTCGACCGAGCGTTCGGAGCAGACGGCGCAGGCGCCGGCCGGCGACTGGCTCGACGCGCTGGCGCGCCCGGCGACGCGCACGATCACCGCCGAAGTGCCCGACCAGCCCACGCCGCGCACGGCACCGGTCATCGACCCCACCGCACCGCCGGCGCTTTACGCCGCCGGGGTGACGGTGAAGTTCGGCGGCCTGACTGCCGTGAGCAACGCCGACCTCGACGTGCAAACCGGCGAGATCGTCGGGTTGATCGGTCCCAACGGCGCGGGCAAGACGACGCTGTTCAACGCCGTGCTCGGGCTCAACGAGCCGGCGGCCGGCGCCATCAAGCTGTTCGGCCAGGACATCACCGGTACCCCTGCACACCGCCGCGCCGGCATGGGCGTCGCGCGGACGTTCCAGGTGCTGCAGCTGTTCAGCGGCCTCAGCGTCTTCGACAACGTGCTGATGGGCACCCACCTGCACCACCACGGCTCATTGATGGGCGGCCTCGTCGGCACGCCGGTGACGATCGAGAGCGAACGACGTTGCCGGCAGCGGGTGGCCGCGGTGCTCGACCTGCTCGGGCTGTCCGAGGTCGCGGACTCCTCGGTGACGGACCTGCCGTTCGGCACGTTGCGACTGGTCGAGCTGGGCCGGGCGCTCGCGACCGGCGGCAAGCTGCTGATGCTCGACGAGGCAGCATCCGGACTCAACGACATCGAGACGGCCCGCCTCGTCGAGGTCGTGCAGTCGATCCGCGCGCTCGGCGTCTCGGTGCTGCTCATCGAGCACGACATGCAGATGGTGTCCGCCGCGTGTGACCGGGTCTTCGTCATGGACCGCGGCGAGGTCATCGCCTCCGGCACACCCGACGAGGTCTCCCGCGACGAGCGGGTGCGCGAGGCCTACCTCGGCGTCACGGCCCCGAAGCCGGCCGCGCGCAAGCCGCGCGCGCGTCGTACAGCAAAGAAGGCCACTGACCTGGCGGGGGCGCGCTGATGCTGGTCGTCGACGGACTCAACGTCAGCTACGGCGCCGTCCAGGTGGTGCACGACGTGCACCTGGAAGTCGGCGCCGGCGAGATGGTTGCACTGCTCGGGGCCAACGGCGCGGGCAAGACGACGACGTTGCGCGCGCTGTCCGGGCTCGCCGACGTCGCCCGCGGCAGCGTCCTGCTGGAGGGCAAGGAGCTGCTGGGAGTGCCCACGCATCGCATCGTGCGCGAGGGCGTGGCGCACCTGCCGCAAGGACGCGAGCTCTTCGCCGAGCTCAGCGTCGTCGACAACCTGCGGCTCGGGCACTGGAGCAAGCGCGGCGACTCCGCGCACTTCCAGGCGCAGGTCGAGCGGGTGTTCACGCTGTTCCCCAAGCTGCGCGAACGCGCCGGTCAGGCAGCGGGCACCATGTCCGGCGGCGAGCAGCAGATGCTCGCGGTCGCCCGCGCGCTGATGACCGAGCCTCGACTGCTGCTTGTCGACGAGGCGTCGATGGGTCTCGCGCCGATCGTCGTCGACCAGCTCTTCGACGCGCTCGAGCGCGTCAACGCGACGGGGACGTCGATCCTCGTCGTGGAGCAGTTCGTCGCCAAGGCGCTGGGGCACACGTCGCGGGCTTATGTGCTGGCCAAGGGACGAATCGTCGTCGAGGGCGCGAGTGCCGAGCTGCTCAGCTCCCCCGAGCTGCTCGGGGCCTATCTCGGCGACGGCACGGCCGCCTGAGCCCCGCAGTTGCCCGGCGACGCGAATTCGCTGGCGCGGACGGCGGCCGGCTCGCGATCATGAGCCCATGCCGGCTGCGCTGCTGACGGGTTTGGGCACGGGTTTGGGCCTCGGCGTCTTCGTCGCCGCCCAGGTCGGCCCCATCTGGCTGCTGTGCGCCCGCAGCTCGCTGCGTTACGGCGCGCGCAGCGGGCTGGCGATCGGCGCCGGAGCCGCCATCGTCGACCTGGCCTACGCCGCGCTCGGTGTCGCCGGCGCCGCGTCGCTGGTGCGGATCAGCGCCGCGCGCTTGACGCTCGGTCTCGTCGGCGCGGCGTTCCTGCTGGTGCTCGGCGGGCGGACCGTGTGGCATGCCGCGCGGGTCCGCCACGGGGGTGAGAGCGAGGGCGAGGTGCTCGCGCCCGGGGCGGCGTTCCGGACCTCGCTGGCCGCGACCGCGTCCAACCCGACGACGATCGCGTCGTGGGCAGCCATCTTCAGTGCCGCGTCCGTCGGGCACGTCGCCGACACGTGGACGACGGCCACGGCGATGCTGGCGGGCATCGCGGTCGGGAGCTTTGCGTGGTTCGCGGCCCTGTCGACCGCCGCCGGCCGGTTCGGGCGGCGACTGACCGACGGTCACCTGCGCGCGGTTGACGCGTTGTCCGGGACCGGCATCGCTGCCTTTGGCGGAATTCTGGCCGTTCGGACCCTCCGAGCGGAGTAGCGTCCGCGGCAACAAGCCGTCGTACATCGTGGGGGAACCATGTCTGAGCTGGTCATCGAGCTGCCCGGATTTGCCGGCACGATCTTCAGGCCGGGTGACCCGGACTACGACGAGGCGCGCACCGTGTTCAATGCCATGGTCGACCGCCGCCCGGCGCTGATCGCCCGCTGCACCTGCACCGCCGACGTGTCCGCCGCGGTGCGCTTCGCCCGGGCCAACAACCTCGAGATCTCCGTCTACGGCGGCGGTCACAGCGTCACCGGCGCCGCGGTTGTCGATGGCGGCATGTGCGTCGACCTGCGCGGGCTCAAGACGATCGCCATCGACGCGCAGAAGCGCGTCGCCCGCGCCGGCGGCGGTATGACCTGGGGCGAGTTCGACGCCGCGACGCAGGAGCACGGCCTTGCCGTCACCGGCGGCCGGGTGCCGTCGACGGGCATCGGCGGCCTCGCGCTCGGCAGCGGCAGCGGCTGGCTCGAGCGCGCGCTCGGCTTCACCTGCGACAACCTGCTCGAGGCCGAGATCGTCACCGCGACCGGCGACGTGGTCACCGCATCGGCTGCGGACAACCCGGACCTGTTCTGGGCGATCCGCGGCGGCGGCGGCAACTTCGGCATCGTCACGCATTTCACGTTGCGGCTGCACCCGGTGGGGCCGCTGCTGTGGGGCGGCATGCTCATCTTCCCGGGACCGCGCGGCGCCGAGGTGCTGAAGGCCTACCGCGACTTCGTCGCCAAGGCACCCGACGAGGTCGGCAGCGGCCTCGCATTCCTCACCGCGCCGCCCGAGGAGTTCGTGCCGGAGCCGGCGCGCGGCCACCCGTGCATCGGCGTCATCTGCGCCTACCTCGGTGACCCGGCCGACGGTCCTGCGGCGTACGCGCCGTTGCTCGAGCTCGCGCCGGCCGTGGCGATGGTCGACGTGATGCCCTATGTCGTCATCCAGTCGCTCATCGCGCCGGGCAACCCAAAGGGCCGGTTCAACTACTGGACCGCCGACTTCTACGACGACCTCTCCGACGAGGCGGTCGACGTGCTCGCCGGGATCGCCGGGCAGCCGTCGTCACCGTTCAACCAGATCATCGTCGTTCCCGGCGGCGGCGCGATCGCACGCATCGACGACGAGGCGACGGCGTTCGGGTCACGGCAGGCGGCGTTCAACATCCACTACCTCGGGATGTGGGAGGGCCAGGCCGACTCGCAGCGTCACATCGACTACATCAAGCACCTCGCGGGCGCGATGAAGCCCTGGTCGACCGGAGCGGTCTACCTCAACTTCCTCGGCGACGAAGGCCCCAGCCGGGTGGAGGCCGGCTTCGGGCCTGCGAAGTTCGCGCGGATGCAGCAGATCAAGGCGCAGTGGGACCCGGAGAACGTCTTCCACATCAACCAGAACATCCCACCGGCGCCGTCGGTCCCGCCCCAGCGCTAGCCCCTCGCCCCCTCGGACTTGTCAGCCGCTGATCGAGCTCTAGGTCGATGAGCGGCTGACAACTTCGCTGTGGACAGGGATTCCGTGACGCACAACCGCGGCTGACCCGGCTCCCAGCTGCCGGGCACGACCGAGCATGGCGTGATGCCACTGTCCGATCGCCCCCATTCGTCGCATCTGCGCGAGCTTGCCGCCGATCAGGACGACGTCGTCTCGCGCGAGCAGCTGCTCGCGCTGGGCTTCAGCCAGGGTGAGATTGCGGCGCAGGTCGAGGCGGGTCGCTGGCGCCGGCCGAACGAGGCCGTGATCGTCCTGCACAACGGGCCGTTGACGCGCGACCAGCGGGAATGGGCTGCGCTGCTGTCTGCGCCGGCACCGACGGCGCTCTGCGGTCTCACCGCTGCGCGGCGCGGAGGCCTGACGGGGTTCGACACCGACGTGGTGCACGTGCTCGTCCAACGCGGCGCGAGGTTGCTCCCACTGCCCGGCGTAGCTGTGAAGGTGCACGAGTCGAGGCGGTTCACCGCCGCGGACATCTTCGTGCTCAACATGCCGTTTCGGGTGAGCATTGAGCGCGCTCTCATAGACGCAGCTGCATGGTCGCGGTCTCCGCGAGAGGCAGCGCGCATCGTCGTAGCAGGAGTGCAGCAACGGCTCACGACGGCCCGCAGCCTGCTCGATGAGCTCGAGCGGGCCGGCCGGGTTCGGCATTGCCGGCTTATGGAGCTTCTCCTCGCGGATCTACTCGGTGGTGCTCAGGCGTTGTCCGAAGTCGAGTTCCTGCGGTTCTGTCGACGCCACGGGTTGCCACGGCCAGAGCTGAACCGCCGAAACGACAGCACCGGCCGGACCCGCTATCTCGACGCCGTGTTCACGCTGCCGGATGGCCGCAGAGTCCGCGTGGAGATCGACGGCGGCGTGCACCTGTCGCTCACGCAGCGCTGGCTCGACACGAGCCGTGACAACGACCTGGTGATCGCCGGCCGCGCTGCGCTGCGTTTCCCCAGCGTTGCCATCTACGCGAATGACGCCGGCGCCGTTCGCCAACTACGCCAAGCCCTCGGACTTGTCAGCGCCTGATCGAGCTATGGGTCGATCAGCGGCTGACAGGTGTGGCTAGCGGCGGAACGGGACGACGAGCTTGCTCTGCCGACCCTCGCCGTACGACGCGCCGGTGAGCAGCACGCCCGCGTTCATGTCGACGTCAGCTTCGATGGACCTCGCGACCTTGCCGTTGAGCTTGGCCGGGATCTTCATGCTCACGCGAACGGCGTAGGCGCTGCCCGGTGCAGCGACACCGGAGCCGCTGGCCTTGCCGACGGTCACACCGTTGATCTTGATGGTGATGTCCGCGCCGGCCGGGCCGCCTGTGCTGTCGGGCGAGGTCACCGGACCGAGGGTGGCGACGACGAGCGGGTAGTTGGTGATGTAGACGGTGCCGGTGAGCTTGCGGGATGCATCGATCTTGAAGCCGGCCGCGGAGCCGACGCTGCGGTAGGCATCCGACGCGAACTCGCCGTTGCCGCCGTAGCCCAGGGTCTGAGACTCACAGGCCGAGCCGGCGGGTGCCGTCTTGGTGAGCACGTAGGCGGGGGTGCAGCCGGCCGTGTCGTTCGTGCCGGCGTTGTCGAAGAACAGCGTCCGGCTGGTGGCAGCCTGCGACGGCAGCGCGAACGCACCGACAGACGTCGCGGCAACGATCCCCAGCACCACGCGGGTGTACTTCATGGCTGCGTTCCCTCCCCGAAGGACAACTTGCTCGAACTAACGATTCGCGCCCGCAAAGGAAACTCCTGCCCCGCGTGCGGCCGAGATGTCCGGTTCGGCGCCGCCGCGGCGCCGGCTCAGCGCCGGTGCCAGGCCGCGGCAAAGCGACGGCGGGCGGCGTAACCGGTCGCGGCCGCAAGCAGCAGAGCCGCGCCGCCACCGAGGCGACTCATCGCGAGCTCGGTGCTCGCCTCCTCGTCGATCCCCGTCTCCGCACCGGCGAAGGCCAGCTGCCGCTGCTCCTCCTCCTGACTGGCGAAGCCGACGTTGGCATTGAGCGCAGGGTTCGGGTTCGGGTTCGGATTGGGAATCGGGTTGCCCGGCTGCGCCTGTACGACGGCCGCCGCCGGCGGCACGACAGCCGCGACGGTCTCCGGCGGGATCAGCGGGTGGTGCACTGCCACCGGCACGCCGCCACAAGCGACCTGGGCAGCGGACGACGTGAGCACCCGGTGCCCGTCGGTGGCGTTGACGTCGAAGCCGTAGACGTGCCGCTTGTGCACCCTCGGGCACGTGTAGCGCACGGTGTAGTCGATGGTGTTGTCGCTCTTGAGGTTGATCTGCGGGAACGCGGTCGGGCGTACGACGCTGGCGATGCCATGCGCGCCGGCGAACTGGAGCCCGACCGTCCTCATGTCGGGGATCGACGCCGCCGTGGTCGTGATCACCGGTGCGAGGTGCAGCGAGGACGACGACGGCTTGATCTGGATCCCGCCGACGCTGACGCCCGAGCTCTTGTGCAGCGGCACAGGACAGACGATCGGGTCGCCGGCCTTGATGTCGACGACCAGGTTGCCGTCGCAGTCCACCCCGCCGCGCGGCGCGAGCGCGCCGGTCGCGAGCCCCAGCTCGCTCTGGTCCCGGAACGACCGGAAGCCTTGTGGCTTGCCCTTGTCGTCGATGGTCTGCACCGCGAGACCGATCGGGTAGATCAGGCGATCCTTCATCGCGGCGACCGTCTCGCCCCAGGTGGGCGTGAGGTAGTCCGACTCGCGGTGGAACACGTTGTCCGTCGCGAGCACTGCGAGCCGCAGCGAGTCCGAGCGGTAGCCCGCGTCGAGGCCGGGCTTGATCACGGTCTTGCGGCCATAGGTCTGCCCCGCGCCGGTCGTCGACTGGTAGAGCGCGGTGAGGTCGGACTCGGCCGCATCGCCTCCTCCCACCGCCCGCAGTTGCGACAGCGCGTGGTGCAGTGACGCGTCGACCGGACCGATCCTGCGGCGCAGCATGTAGGGGTAGTCACCGATGTCGCCGTCGCCCATGTCGGCGACTGTCGGGGAGTAGTCGCGGAAGTCGGCGAGGCCGAACTGCACGTCGAGGCCGATCGTGCCGAGATCGTTCACGATCGTCGCGAGATCCTGGCGCAGCCCGTCGATCGTCTTGTCTTCGCTCTGGGTCGTGTCGACGAGCAGCATCACGTCGATCGGTGACGGGGTGCGGGGCACCAGCAGGTGATAGGTCACGTCCCGGTGCCCACCGGCGGGGATCGCGAGCGTCGTGTGGCCGGGTGTCAACGTCGACGGGAAGTGATGCGGCTGCACCTGGCGCAGCAGCTCGACCGGTGTGCGCCCCTTCAGCGCCTGCGCCTCGCTGCACAGGGAGAACGTCCCGCGCACCAGAGCGCCCTGGTCGGACAGGCCCACCACCGCGAAGCCGTTCGCCAACGGGGCCGACATCTGCAGCTGGGTCAGCCCGCCGACGGTGGGGCTGACGTCCTTGACGAACATCGTCCCGAGCCTGGTGCCGTGGCAGATCGGCGTCGGCTTCTGGAGCCACACCGACGCGTCGTCCGACATCGCGAACTGCGCCAGCACCGGCTGGATCGTGATGTCGGTCGGAACGACGGGGGCCGCCGCCCGGTGGAACGACAGCCCACCGTCGGGGCTCCAGTCGAAGGTGCGGCTGCGCGAGTGGCCGATGGCGAAGTTGACGTCGCCGCTGTCGCTCGCGACGTCGAAGGTCGTCACGTCGGAGGCGCCGCCGCCGAGCGGCCCGAAGTGCTTCCCGCCGTCGACTGTGCGGATGACGCCGCTGCCGTTCTGTGCGTAGAGCGAGGTGTTGACGAAGGGGTCCGACGTGAGGTTGCCGACGTCGCTGGACTGCGCCGACGAGTTCTGCTGGGCAAACTTGCGGCCGCCGTCGAGGCTGGCGTAGATGCCGCCGTCGCCGATCGCCGAGGACGGGTCGACGACTGCGTAGACCGTCGCTGCGCTGGTGTCGACGGCGGACAGCTGCCGCACGGTGCCGGAACGCGGCAACCCCTCGCCCTCTTCGAAACCCTTGCCGGTGTAGTGCACGACGTGCGGCCGGGTCTCGAGCGCCGTCTTCGTGTTGAACGCGATGTAGACGGCGTCGGTCGCGTTGCCGGAGCTCGGCGCTGCGATGTCGGCGACGGTCGAGTTGGCCGGCAGCCGGAAGAGCCCGTTGACGGGCTCGGGCAGGACGCCGAGGCTGCCGTCTTCCGGGATCACGATCGGCGTCCACGTGCAGCCGGCGTTCTCGCTGCGCAGCACCTCGACGCCGTTGGTGGCGAGGAGCCGGTCCGGCACGAACGACGGCGCGACGACCTGCGTCACCTTCTTCGGGCCCTCGCTGAACGGCGGCGTCGCGGCGAGCCAGTTGTCCCCGGCCTTGGCGAAGGTGCTCGTGCACTTGCCCTGCTTGGCCGCGCCGACGGAGGCGCCGACGCCACCCGCGGCGACCGTGCCGAGCACGACCGTCGCGAGCAGCAACCGAGAGGAGCGCATGGTGATGAGGCTCAGCCCACCGTCGTACGCCGGCGCGGCTTGCTGCCGTTGACGCTCTTGCCGACGACGTCCTTGGCCGGCCGCTTGGCCGGCACCCCCTTGGCGCGAACAGAACCGCGGGCGGCCGGCTGCATCTTGCGCTGCAGCTCCTCCAGGTGCTCCTGCAGTACGACGCCTTCGAGCGTCTCCTGCTGGGCGAGCGTCGTGGCGAAGTCGTCGAGCCGGCTGCGGTGGTGCTCGAGCAGCACCGCGGCGCTGGTCATCGCCTCCTGCATCAGCCGGCGGATCGCCAGGTCGGCTGCCGCCTTCGTCTCGGACGCGACGTCGGCGAGCGGCGTCTCCTCGCCGAGGTAGGCCGAGGAGTCCGAGGTGAACAGCCGCATCGGTGCGACCTCTTCGGCCATGCCGAAACGGGCGACCATGTCGCGGGCGAGCGTGGTGGCCTCCTCGAGGTCGGCCTCCACGCCGGTGGAGATCTCGCCGGTGACGAGCCGCTCGGCCGCGGAGCCGGCGAGCTTCACCGCGAGCCGGCCGCGCAGCTGCGACTCGGTGAGCATCAGCTCCTCCTCCTCGGCCCGCAGCTCGGTCGTGGCGATGGCCCGGCCGCGGGTGAGGATCGACACCCGCTGCACCGACTGCTGCTCGTCCTGGCAGAGCGCGACGATGACGTGCCCCGCCTCGTGGTAGGACGCCCGCCGCCGCTCCTCGTCGGTCATCAGGTGACCGCGGCGCTTCGGGCCTTCGAGCACCCGCCGGATGGCCTCGATGACATCGTCGTTGGTGACCGTGTCGCGCTCACCGCGGATGGTGAGCAGCGCGGCCTCGTTGACGACGTTGGCGAGGTCGGCGCCGGTGAAGCCGGGCGTGCGGTTGGCGATCTCTTTCCAGCTGACGTCGGTCGCGAACGGCTTGCCACGGGCGTGGATCTTGAGGATGCGCTCGCGCCCCTCGCCGTCCGGACGCTCGATGGTGATGTGCCGGTCGAAGCGGCCCGGCCGGCGCAGTGCCGGGTCGAGGATGTCGGGACGGTTGGTCGCACCGATGACGACGATGCCGCGGGAGACGTCGAAGCCGTCCATCTCGACCAGCAGCTGGTTGAGAGTCTGCTCGCGCTCGTCGGAGCCACCGGTGCCACCGCCCGCACCGCGCTTGCGGCCGGCGGCGTCGAGCTCGTCGATGAAGATGATGGCGGGCGCAGCCGCTCTGACCCGGGCGAACAGGTCGCGGACCCGGGCCGCGCCGACGCCGACCAGGGCCTCGACGAACTCGGCACCGGCCACGGAGAAGAACGGCACCTCGGCCTCACCGGCGACCGCCTTGGCGAGCAGTGTCTTGCCGCAGCCCGGAGGGCCGAAGAGCAGCAGGCCCTTCGGCGGCGCGGCGCCCATCGACTCGTACTTGCTCGGGTCTTTCAGGTAGTCGACGACCTCGCGGAGCTCGGCGACGGCCTCGTCGACACCACCGGCGTCTTCGAACGTGATCTTCGAGGCGCCCTTGCGGACGCGACCCTTGCGGAGCTGGCTGAAGTCGGTGACGTCACCGATCGCGCCGCCGCCGCCACGCCCACCCGGGGCCAGCAGGAGGGCGAAGACCGTGGCGAGGATCAGCAGCGGCAACAGGAACGTCGTGACCATCTTCAGGCGCTGCTTGCCGTCCTGGTGGTCGACGTGGACGGCCGCCCCACCGGCGTTGAGCCCGCGGTAGAGGTCGGCGGTCAGCGGCGCGCTCTGCGGATAGTCGGCGTAGAACTGGCCGGCGGTAGCCGGCTGGTTGACCGGGCTGCTGGCCGGCAGCCGGGGGTCGGCGTTGGTGACGCCCGTGCCGGCGACGAACGTGCCGACGATCCGGTTGTCGACGTCGCGGAACGTGGCCGACACGACCCGGTTGTTGCTCGCCAGCGTCGAGAGCTCGTCGAGACCGAGCCGCTGGCCCGGGGCCGGGGCGGAGAAGATCGAGTTGAGGGCCAGGAAGAACAGCCCCAGCAGGATGACCAGCAAGCCGATCAGAGCGCGGCTGACGCCCCGCTTGCGCCCGCGGGCCGCCCGCTTGCGCTGCCGGTCGCGCCAGACCTGGCTGAGCCGTTGCGGCACCTGTCGCACGATCGTGAGGCCACGGTTGCCGCTGTCTTCAGGCATGGGAGTGCCCGCCACGTTCTCTCCTCGAGGGCTCGCCGCACCGGTCACCGAACTGGGCCGCCTGTGACCTGCTATGTCGTGAATCCTTCGACAATCCACCATCTTGCACCTGCCGGCACGGCAGGGGAAATCGCGTCACAGCGGTCGAGCGAGCGATCGGGCGGGCCGGCCGGCCGGCCGGTCAGCGGGTGAGCGTGAGCAGGTGGGTCCGCTTGCCCAGGTTGCCCGCCGTCTTGCCGATCTTGGCGAACACCCGGGTCTTGCCCTTCGGGAAGGACAGCGAGAACTTCCAGGTGGAGGCCGCGCTCAGCTTGACCCGGCCGAGCAGCGTGTTGCCGCTGGCCCGGTGCCGGAAGATCGACACGAAGACGCCGTGCTTGTTCGGCGAGACCTTGCCCTTGAGCGTCACCGGAGACGAGTGCTGGCCGCTCTTGGGCGACGTGAAGTGGATCGCCACCCGCACGAGGGTGCGAGCCGTGTGGACGGAAGCCGCGCCGTGGACCGGCGAGGACGAGCCGGCGTACGACGCGTAGAACGTCGCGTTGTGTGCGGGGAACAGCGTGGTCTGCCAGCGGCCGGTGCTGTCCGTCGTGGCGGTGACCGACGGGCCGAACCTGCCGCTGTCGTAGCGCGGCTTGACCGAGATCGTGGCAGCGTGGATGCCCGCGCCGGACTGGTCGACGAGCCGGCCCTTGACCAGGACGCCGTGACCGTAGGTGACCCGGCTGGCGCTGGCGTGCTCGCTCAGCGACGATCGGTGGGCGTGCAGCACCGGAGCCGGCGAGGGCGAGCCGAACGGGCTCACGTTGCCGGCGACGTCCCGCGCCGCGGCGCGGACCGTGAGCGTGCCGTCGGCAAGCGAAGTGAGGTCCTCGACGTCCTGCCAGGTGCCGTCATCTGCGACGGCGATGCCCTGGCCACCGTGGCCGAGCAACGTGGCGCCGCCACCGCTCGACTTCAGCGACAGGAACACCTTCGACTGTGGCTCGGCGGTGCCGCTGATGCCGACCGAGTGGACGCCGGCGGCGTTGATGGACGAGGGCATCGTCACGGTGGGCGCGGCCGGCGGGGTGCCGTCAACCGTGAACGTGTAGGTCTGCGAGTTGGCTGGGTTGAGCACCGGGTCGGCGGTGGTCGAGACGCAGTGCGAGTCCTTGCTGTCGTTGAGGGCGAGGTCCCGGCAGAAGTTCTTCGGCCAGGCGATGAAGGTCAGCTCGTAGCTACCGTCGGCCAGGCCGCCGGGGATCGTGGTCGTCAGCGCGTGGCTGTCACCGGCCGGGACCGTCGAGGAGCCGCTGCTCACCGGGTTGCCGGCCAAGGTCTTGATGGTGATCTTCGACGAGTGGGTGGGCCCGCCGGTGCCGGGAGGCTGGCTGTTGTCCGTCCACGACTGGATCAGCGGCTGGGTGAACTTCAACGTGACCTGCGTGATCGGCTGGATCGCATGGTCGTCCGCGCTGTCGAGGCTGAACGTTGCGCCATTCGCGACGACGGAGCCGTTGGGGAAGTCCAGCAGCAGCCCGGTGTCCTTGGTGACCGTCTTGGTGGTCGTGGCGTTGACCGCGCTCACGTTGCCGTGCGTGTCCGTTGCGGTCACCTTCACCGTCAGGTCGCCGTCGTCGAGGGACGAGACGTCGAAGGCGGTGGCGGGCATGTCGTCACTGACTTCCGCGACGTTCGGCGAGGTGAAGGTGTGGGCGGTGCCGACGTCGGTGACCTTGACGACGTAGAAGGCGATGTCGGTGTCGTTGTTGTCGGTTGCCGAGACCGTCAGCGTGTGGCTGCCGATGGCCATCGCGCTGGCCGTCACCGAGGTGATGGACGGCGCGGTCGTGTCGATGACCGTGCTCGGGCCGGGGGTCGCCGTCGTGAACTTGTTGCCCTGGTCGAACGACTGTGCCGTCCAGGTGACCGTGCCGTCCTGCAGCGCGCTGACGTCGACGGTCGCCGCCCAGGGGCACGCCGCCGCGTTGCACGCGGCCACGGTTGTGAGCCCGGTCTGCGTGTCCGAGTCGAGCACCGACTTGGCCGTGCCGGTCACGTCGACGTGCACGACGGTGCCCGGTGACGCCGTCCCACTGAACGGCGCCGCGGTGATGTTGGTGTTGTTGATGAACGTCGGCGCGACCAGCGCGCCCGGCGGGGCGGTGTTGACGGTGAAGTCGAGGATCTGGTCGAAGTGCGACGCCGGGTTGTCGGCGCCGGTGCCGTCGACACCGTCGACGTGCAGGACCGCTTCGTAGGTGCCGGGAGAGGAGGTCAAGGCCCCGCTGGGCTGGAAGGTCACGGTGTCCGTGACGCCGAGCACGCCGCCGCTCTTCGACGTGGCGTGCGTGCCCGCGAGCAGGGCGCCGCGGACGTTGCCGCTGCGCTCGTAGAGGTTGATCGTCGAGGCGGTGTCCGAGATCTCGTCCTGGAAGACGGCCTTCAGCGTCTCGGTGCCGTCGACGATGGTGCCGCCCGGCAGCGGGTTTTCCGACTGCAGCGTCGGCAGGTCGACGGTCCACGTCGCGTTGTCGTTGCGGCTGTTGGAGCTGTCACCGTTGACCGCGTGCACGGCCACCTTGTAGGAGTGGGCGTCGGTCAGGTCCGCGCCGAGCGTGCAGCCGATCGTCTTGTTGGAGTTGGAGAACGTTCGAGAGCACGCCACGGCCGCATTGCTCGCGCTGGTGTCGGTCACGGCGATCGTCGACGAGGTCGTGTTGAGCGGCGTGTTGTAGACCACGCTGATCGCCGGCCGGTTGGCCTGGACCGTCGCGCCGTTGGGGGGCGTGAACGTGCCGGGAGTGAGCGCCGGGTCGGCCGCGAGGGCGGTGCCCGCGAGTGGCGCAGCGATGACCGCCAGCGTGGTCAGACCCGCTGTCGCAAAAGAGCGGCGCAGAAGAACTGCAGCCATCAGATGTCTCCTTGACTCTGGGACTCCGGTGCGGAGCAGGAGACAGGGAGGCGACAGCCTGTGACAGGCCGCCCCCGCCTCGTCCCCTGATGCTGATTTCTGCGTCGGGCGCCGGACTCCTGCTCAGCCGGTGCCTTGGGCTGCTTCTCTCACCTCAGGGTGACATGAGTACGCGCTTTCGCCGGCAACGTCGAGAGGCTCCCGGCGTAGCGGACGACGTAATAGGCCGATCTGAGCGGTGTGAACGACTTGTGCCAGACGCCGAACGTGTCGGTGACGACTTTCATCACCTTGCCGGTCCTGCCGCTGGCGAACTTCGGCGTGATCTTCAACGTGACGCCGCCGATGCCACTCGCGGTCCTCGTCCGGGTCAGCCGGCCGGACAGCCTCGCGCGGTGTCCCTTGGCCACGATCTTGTGCCGCGGCTTGGCGGTGAGCGTGGTCGCGGCTCGCGGGCGGACGGTCGTCAAGGCGGCCGCACCCTTGCCGACGTCGGTCGTCGCGGCCACCGACACGGTGTAGCGGTGGCCGTTGGTCAAGCCGCTGGCGAGGAACGCGCTCGGGCAGCTGCCGGAGCAGGACAGCGCCTTCGACACGGGCGCGGTCCCGGCGGTGGTGTCCGCAGCGCTCACGACGTAGCCGGTGATCGGGTGACCTCCGGTCGACAGCGGTGGCAACCACGACAGCTGCGCGCCGGCGTCTTTCGACCGGGCGGCGAAAGACCGGGGCTGGGACGGATGGGCCCGCAGCGGGATCGTTCGCCTCGCGTCCGGGTCGGGGCGGCTGGCGTCGGTGAGGTCGGTCTTGTTGCCGGCGTAGTCGGTGCCGATCGCGGTGATCGTGAGGGTGCCGTCGGGCAGGTTGGACAGGTCGACGGTCGACGTCCACGTCGCGGGCTGGCCGGCGCCGGCCGGACCGGTCACGGTTGCGGCGGCGAAGCGGGTGCCGCCGCCGGTGCTCGACTTGATCGTCAGCGCCAGCGACTTGGTGTCGGGCTGCGCGGTGCCGGAGATGACAACCGACTTCACGTGCGTCGCGGTGATCGAGCTCAGGCCACCGTTGACCGACGTGATGTGCACGAGCGGCCCGAGCGAGTCGACGGTGAACGCGAACGGCGTGCTGCCGCCTGGCTCGTTGACGAAGTCGTCGTACGACGGGCAGGCCGGCGGTCCGCCGATCGTGCCGAACGGCACGTCGCACCCGGTCTTCGCGAAGACGGAGACGTGCAGCTCGTAGGTGCCGTCGGTGAGAGGCGCCGACGGCGCCACGAGAACGCGGTCGTCGTGAGCCGGGTCCGCCGTCGCGGTGGCCGCAAGATGAGTGGCCGGTGCCGCCGTCTCGATGAAGTAGGGAGCCGGGGCGTTGATGACCTGCGGGAGCAGACCGGTCGGGTCGAGGGTGTAGTCGTTGCGGGTGAGGCTGACCGGGCTGGTGAACGCGACGGCGACCTGGCTCGGCTTGGTCAACGCATGCCCGCTGCGCGCGAGCACCGCCGCCAACGTCACGTCGTCGCCGCCGGCGGTGAAGTAGCTCGTCGCGAAGTCTGGTGCAGGCGAGGCGTCGGCGAACGCGACCGGGACGCCCGGCGCGGCCATCACCGTCACGGCGGCCAGCGCGACGACGGCGAACGCGCGGCGGGCAGAAGAAGCAGTCACCGGACCTCCTCGACTAGTCCGTCAGACCCGACACGCGGCACAGACGCCGAAGATGGCGAAATGACCCACATCGACTTCGAAGCCATGGTCGGTCGCGATGCGCCGCACCGCTCCGTCGAGAACGTCCGGTGGCATCTCCTCGATGCCCCCGCACACGCGGCAGACCAGGTGCAGATGGTCGGCGTCGTCCGCGGCGTGGTAGGTCGGTGCCCCGTGCCCCAGGTGGGTGTGGGTGACGAGGCCGAGCTCCTCCAGCAGCTCGAGCGTCCGGTAGACGGTCGAGATGTTGACGCCGGTCGCGGTCTGGCGGACCCGGTCGGCAATTTCGTCGGGGGTCGCGTGCCCGAGGGCTACGACGGCCTCGAGGACCAGCTGGCGCTGCGGGGTCAGCCGGTAGCCACGGGCGCGCAGCTGTGCGTGCCAGGCCGAACCCGACTCCCGGGACACGCCTCGAAGTGTAAGGACTTCGCTCAACGGAGCCGGACGACGTTCCCGGCGATGCCCTCGACCGGCTCGGGCACCTTCGCGACACCCACACCGCCGGTGTCACGCTGCTCGGGGAGTCGCGTGACAGGTGCCACCGGCAGCCGCAGCAGGAACGTCGAGCCCGCGCCCGGCACCGACGACACCGACACGTCGCCGCCCATCGCCCGGGCGAGGCGCCGGGTGATGTAGAGCCCGAGACCGGTGCCGGTCTGCTTCATCGTTTCCTCGAGCCGTTCGAACCGCTCGAAGATGCGGTCTTGCGCATCGGCGGCGATGCCGGGACCGCGGTCGGTCACCGCGACCAGCACGTCGTCGGCCTCGACCGAGATGGTCACGTCGACGACCTCGTCGTCCGGCGAGTACTTGACCGCGTTGGCAACGAGGTTGGACACGGCGCGCTCGACCCAGACGTTGGAACCGCGCACCTGGCACGGCACTGTCGGTGGCCGTACCCGCACGGTCCGGTCGGGACGTGCGGACAGGGTGTCCTCGACGATGCGCATGGTGATCGCCGTGACGTCGGCGATGCCGTCACCGTCGGCCCGGCCGGCTTCGATGCGCGAGGCCTCGAGGATGTTCAGCACCAGCGACTCGAGCTTCTGCGCCTGGGCGAGGATCGACTGCACCGCCGTACGGCGCTGGTCGTCGGTGAGACGGTCGCCGCGGTTGATGAGCGTCTGCGCCCAACCCTTGATCGGCACCAGCGGGGTGCGCAGCTCGTGGGAGACAACGGCGACGAAGTCGTCCTTGAGGCGCTCGAGCTCGCGCGCCTGGGTGATGTTTCGGGCGACGACGACGAGCACGTCCCGGCGTTCTTCTGCGGCGGGGATGCGGCTGTAGGAGCACGACAACCACACCGACTGGCCCTCTGCGGTCGAGATCTGGAACTCGGGCGGCAGGCCGGCAGCCGACTCGACGGTGTCGAGCCAGCGCTCGATCCGCACGTCGCGACCGTTGGCGTCGCGAGCCCGCAGCAGACCGAAGTGGCGGGTGCCGATCATCTCTTCGGCGGCGTAGCCGGTGATCCCCGTGAGGCCGGCGTTCCACGACGTGAGCACACCGTCGGAGTCGATAGTCAGGATGCCGTCGCTCGTGCTCTCGAGGATGTCGGCGAGCTTGCGGCGCTCCTCGTCGATCTCACGGACCAGGTCGACGCGCTCGAGGAAGCCGACGAACTCCCGGGCCAGTGCCGAGGCGACGGACACCTCGCCGGACTCGAAACCCTCCATGCCGACGCGGTCGAAGAGCAGCAGCATGCCGAGTGTGGTGGTGCCGCTGCGCAACGGCACCGCGAGCGCGCGCTGATGGCCGGTCTCCTCGAAAGCCGCCAGCACGACCGGGTCTGCAGTCGTCGACGAGAGCCGGACCGGCTCGATCGTCGTGTGCGCGAGCAGCTCCGCGAGTGGGTGCGGCCGGGTCTGCACGTCGTAGCCGGACTCGGCGGTGCCGGTGCAGCGGTGCACCGTCGATACGTTCTCGCCGAACAGCACGAGCTCGAGGGTCCGGACCTCGAAGCCCAACCGCGCCTCGGCGAGGAACACCGGCAGCGCCTGTCGCGGCTCGAACGACGTGGCGAGAGCATGTGTCGCCCGCTGCAGCCCCTCGAGCCGGAGCCGGTCGGCGTGCAGTGCTGCGTTGGCGCGACCGGCCGCCGACAGCCCGACGAGGAAGCCGACCCCCAGCACGATCAGCCACGAGTTCCAGCGATAGAGCGCGACGAGACACAGCCCCGTCGTGAGCGCCGCGGCGTTGCTGGCCAGCCGGCCGATCATTCCCGTCAGGAACGCG